>JBILBP010000231.1:0-4761 GCA_044353645.1 Planctomycetota bacterium
AGCAAGCCGACCACCGCCGCGGTGGCCAAACTGATGGGCTAGGCATGGAGGTCCACCTCGGGCCGGGCGTCCATGTCGCCGAAGGCGCCTTGACCTTCGCCAGCAGCCGCAGTGGCGGCCCGGGTGGCCAGCACGTCAACAAGACCGAGTCGAAGGTTGAGCTGCGCGTCGCCCTGGCGGCGATCATCGGACTGTCGCTGCGCGCCCGTGAGCGCCTCGTCGAGCTCGCGGGCGAGCGCCTAACGGCCGAGGGCGAACTGCTCATGACTTGCGAGGAGACCCGCAGCCAACGTCAGAACCGCGCCCTGGTCATCGAGCGGCTGTGCGCACTGGTGCGCGATGCGCGGGCGGTGCCCAAGCTCCGCCGGGTGTCCAAGCCGACGTGGGGCAGCACCCAGCGTCGCCTGGAGGCGAAGGGCCTGCAGGCCGACAAGAAGCGTCTGCGCAAGCCTGAATAGCGGCTCATGAGCTGCTGACTAAGCAATTGGCACTCGGCGTGCGCCATGGCCCGGGAGCCCGCCCGCGTGTGCAGATTTTGCACATGGGGTACGTGCCGTACTGCGAGCCGGATCATGCCCAAAGGTGTCTACATCGCTGCCAGCGCCATGTTGGTCGAGTCCAAAGCCCTCGACATCACGGCCCGCAATCTGGCTCATGTACAGAGCACCGGCTACCAGCGCGAACGCTTCCTGCGCACCGGTTTCGCTGAGGAATTGGCTAAGACCGGCAAGACCGAGGATCTTTCCGGCAACGGCGGCGCCGGGATCCTCGCCGATGGCAGTTATTTTTCGCATGGCGCCGGCAGCCGTGACCAGACCGGGGCCCCACTCGACCTGGCGATCCACGGCGAGGGCTGGTTCCGGGTGCGCAATAATGCCGGCCAGGTGCTGTTGACCCGCGCCGGGAATTTCTCGGCCAATGACAAGAACCAGCTCGTCACGCCCGAAGGCTGGACGGTAGAGGGCCAGGGCGGAGCGATCACCATCCCTGCCAACGCCGAACGCCTCTCGATCGACCAGAACGGACGGATCTCGGCCTTCATCAGCGCCAACGGCATCCGTCGCGATACGGTCATCGACCAACTGCGTCTCGTGCAGGTCGCCGAGCCGGGGAAGATGACCGCCATCAACGGCCAGTATTTCGATCCCGCCGGCCAGCGCGAAAACGACGCCACCGGCCATGTTCAGCAGGGCTATCTCGAGAAATCAAATGTCGAACCGATCCAGGAGTTGGCCGAGATGATCGCCATCCAGCGGCGCTACGATGCGGCCCAGAAATCCCTGCGCGAAATGAATTCGGCGGGCAGCGGATTCACGGAATTGTTACGCGGTAACGGCTGAACCACCCTTTAGCGACAAGGAATAATCATGCCCAGAGCACTATGGACCGGCGCCAGCGGAATGGAGGCGCAGCAGACCAACGTCGACGTCATCGCCAATAACATCGCCAACGTCAACACCGTCGGCTTCAAACGCCAGCGCGCCAATTTCCAGGATCTGTTCTACGACATCTCGGTGCAGCCGGGAGCCAAGGCCAGCGATCTTGGGCGCAATCCCACCGGCACGCAGATCGGTACGGGTGTGAAATTATCCGGCACGCCGCGGATCTTCACCGCCGGCAACATCGAGATCACCGGCACCCCCACCGATCTCGCCATCGATGGCGACGGCTTCTTCAAGGTCACCCTGCCAGATGGCTCGACGGATGCCTATACCCGGGCCGGCGACTTCAAGATCGACGCCAACGGCAACCTCGTGACTCCCGACGGCTACCTCGTGCCGGGCGTCTCGGGTATCGATTCGGCCTTGGGCCCGGTATCGATCGGGACCACCGGTGAAGTCACCCAGGGCTCGGCGACGCGCGGCCAGCTGAACCTCGTGCGCTTCGCCAATGCCTCCGGTCTGGGCGCCATCGGTCGCAACCTGTTCGTCGAATCGGTGGCCTCGGGTACGCCCGAAGAACGTCTGCCGGGCAGCGCCGGGGTCGGCACCATCCGCAGCGGTGCGCTTGAAAAAGCTAATGTCGAAGTCGTCACTGAGCTGGTCAACCTGATCGTCGCCCAGCGCGCCTACGAATCAAATTCCAAGAGCATCAAGACCAGCGATGAGATGCTGCGTACCGCCAACGAGATCGTGCGGTGAACCTCCTGGCGGCCATCGGCGTTGCCTGGTTGGCTGCCTCGTCGGCGTTTGCGGCGGTACTCGCCGAGACCCCGGTCCTCGTCCATCTGCGGCCGGTGGTGGTGCTCGCCGCGCCCAGCGCCACCCTCGGCGATCTCGCCGCACTCAGCGGCCCGCCGGCAGCGGTGGCGGCGCTCTCGTCGATCGTCGTGCAGCCGTTGCGGACCACACCGGTGCTCGTCGACGAGTACCTCGTGCGCGCACGCATCGCTCGTCAAGCACCGGCGATCACCGTCGTCATCAGCGGTGAAACCCAGGTCAGCCAGCCCTTGCGCACGATCTCGGTCGATGAACAGGTGCGTGCCGCCACCGCCGTCCTGGTGCGTCCCGGAGACGATGCCGAGGTCAGCCTGCAGCGCGCCAGCGGGCCGCTGACCATCGCCGATGATGGCCGCGTACCGCGAATCGAAGCCGTACCATTGGATCGCGGTCGCGTCGGTGAGGTCGCCCTGCGCGTGCGCCTAATGGCCGGCGAGGACGAACTCGCGCGGGCCCTGGTAGTGCTCCGCGTGCGTCGCTACGTGCACGTTGTGGTCCTGGCCACGGAGGTTCGCCGGGGGGGCGTGCTGGGTGCCGGCGATCTGAGCCGCCAGCGGATCGAATGGTCGCCGGCGACCCAGGATGCGATCCGCGACCCGGAACTGGTCTTGGGCTTTCAGGCCACGCGCGATCTCAGCTCTGGTCAGATCCTCACGCCGACGCTGGCCGTGGCTCCCTTGGCGGTGCGTCCGGGACAGGGGGTCACCCTCGTCTGGCGTACCGGCACGGTCGAGCTCTCGGCCCTCGGTCAAGCCCTCGCCGGCGGCCACGATGGCGAGATCATCGCCGTCAAACGCGAGGTCGACCAGCAACGCGTGCGCGGCCAGATCATCGGTCCGGGACGGGTATTGATGAATTTCTAGTCGGGTGGGTGTTGTGCGATGAATCGAAGCTATTGCCCCGCTTGCTGCTGACCTAGTCTCTGAAGCCATGATCAAACCCCGTCTCCTCAAACTATCGGGTGAAGCCCTGGGCTCGGCGGAGGGCATCTTCGATTATGACGAAGTCGACCGCGTCTGCCGCGAACTGGTCGATGGTTCCCGTCATCAGCCGGTGGCGGTGGTCATCGGTGGCGGCAATATTCTCCGCGGCGCGACGCTGCGCGGGCGTTCGTCGGATCCGACGCGAGGCGACTACATGGGCATGCTCGCGACCATGATCAATGCCATGGCCCTCGCCGAAGGCATCGAGCGCGCCGGCGGTCACAGTCTGGTCGTCGGTCCGCATGCGTTCCCTAATGTCTGCGTCGGTTACGAACGGGCGCGGGTCATCGAGGCTCTCGGCCAAGGCGTGATCGTGGTTTTCGGTGGTGGCACCGGCCATCCGTTCTTCACCACCGACACCACCGCCGCCTTGCGCGCCGCCGAGATCGGTGCCGGCGAGCTGCTCAAGGGCAGCAAGGTCGATGGCATCTACACCTCCGATCCGAAGAAGGATCCCACCGCCCGGCGCTTCGAGCGATTGACCTTCGACGAGGCCATCAATGGCCGCTATGCGGTGATGGACACGGCGGCCTTCGCACTGTGTCGTGATCAGCATATCTTCATCCGCGTCTTCAACATGACCCTGCCCGGCGAAATCGCTGCGGCCTTGGGCCCGAATCCCCCTGGTACACTTGTTGGCGAAGCTTCTCGCCAAGGACATGCTTCATGAGCCTCGATGCCGAACTTGCCGATATCAAATCGAAATTCGACAAATCCTTCGCCCAGCTGAATCACGAATTCATGGGCATCCGTACCGGTCGGGCGACCACCGCGATCGTGGAGAATGTCCAGGTCGAAGCCTACGGCTCACGCATGCCCTTGCCGCAGTGCGCCTCGGTCAGCGTCCCGGATGCGACCACCATCCTCATCAAGCCGTGGGACAAATCGCTGCTCAAGTTCCTCGAGCGCGCCTTGTCGGAAGCCGACCTCGGGATGACTCCGCAGAGCGATGGCACGGCCATCCGCATGAATCTTCCGCCGCTCTCGACCGAACGCCGCAAGCAGCTGGCGACCCAGGCCAAGGAAGCCGCCGAACGGGCCAAAGTCTCGATGCGCAACGTTCGCCGCGACGGTATCAAGCATGTCGAGACCAAGGGCAAGGACGCCAAGCTGCCTGAAGATCTGATCAAGAAGACCGTGGAAAAAGTCGGCGAGATGCTCAAGGAAGCGGAAGCCAAGGTTGAAAAAAACCTCCGCGAGAAGACCGAAGCGATTATGACCATCTGACTCCCCCGGGAGCGCCGGGCACCAGCCCGGCCCAATCTGCATATTCCTTGAAGGTGCACATAACCAGCGCGAAGCCGCGAAGCCGGGCTGGTGCCCGGCTTTCCCAGGGTGGGCGACCCCATCCAGCTTGCGCTACGAGAGATTCGTAAGTTGGTTACTGGTCGCTGTTCCCTGGTCGCTGTTCCCTGGTCCCTGGTCGCTGGTAGCTGTTCCCTGGTCCCTGGTCCCTGGTCCCTGGTCCCTGGTCCCTGGTCCCTGGTCCCTGGTCCCTGGTCCCTGGTCCCTGGTCCCTGGTCCCTGGTCCCTGGTCCCTGGTCGCTGGTCGCTGGTCC
>JBILBP010000232.1:0-4743 GCA_044353645.1 Planctomycetota bacterium
GCGCGTAAGCGCGAGCCGATCGAGGAGGGTAAACGCGCAGCGTTTAGGACATGCCCTTTGGGGCATGTCCGGCCCTCCGCAGCCTCGCGCGTAAGCGCGAGCCGATCACAGGTTCAAGTCCCACCGTACGTCTCTCACGGACCCTTCCAAATAATCCCAACCCCTCATCGCAACCCCTCATCCCAACCGTCTTCCCCACGAGCCACCTCCCCCAATCCAAAGTTGCCTCCCAGGAAACTTGTCTCATTCTCGGTTTGATGCCCAAATCCGTGGACACTCCCGCCATCGGCGAGCGTGTGCGTCACCTGCGCCGCCAGCAGAATCGTACCCAGCAGCAGCTCGCGGATGCCACCGGTTTCACCAAGAGCCTGGTCTGCAAGATCGAAAAGGGCAATGTCATTCCGCCGGTCGCGACCATGGTCAAGCTGGCCTCCGCGCTCGGGGTGCCGATGTCGGCCCTGCTCGCGGAAACCGACGATCAGACGACGATCTTCGCTCCCGCCGACAAGACCCGTACGGGTATGACCAGGACCGAGAACGGATATTCGATCTTCCCCTTCGCGGCCTCCTTTGGCAGCAAGCGGATGCAGATCTTCCTCTTCGAGGCCCGTCGGGGAGAGGTCAAATCCCATTCCGTGACCCACGATGGCGAAGAGTTCATCTACGTCCTCGAGGGCGGCATGCAGTTCACGGTTGGTCCGACGACCTTCGCCATGCATCCGGGTGACGGGCTGTTCTTCCGTTCCAGCGAGCCGCATGGCTTTCAGCCGACCAGCGACGTGGTGCGCTACCTCGACATCTTCATCTGACGGCCGGATCGCCGATGACCGCGATCGCCACATCCATGACATTGGTCCGCGTCGGCCCGGTCACGAGCAGGGCGCCAATCGCCGTCAGCAGGGGATGGGCATCATGGCCGGTGAGGTGTCGATGGGGATCCCACCCCGCAGCCAATGCGCGTGGCCACGTGCGAGAATCGACCACGGCCCCTGCTGCCTCCGTCGGACCATCATTGCCATCGGTGCCGGCGGCGAGGATTTCGATCGGTAATTCCCCCTTTGCGGCAGGCTGGGCAAGGATCTCGGCGGCGGCGAGGGCGAATTCCTGGTTGCGTCCGCCCAGGCCGGGCTGATCGCCGAGGGTCACGGTGGTCTCGCCGCCGGCGATCAGCACCGTCGGCCGGCCGGCCTGGGCGAGGGCACGGGCCCGGCGGGCGAAGGCTCTTCCGGCTTCGGCGGCCTCGCCCTGCAAGGGCTTAGAGCTGCATTCCACGTGCCAGCTGTCGGCCTGGGCACGAGCGGCGATCGCGGCCACGGCTTGGTCATTGCTGGCGACGATGAGGTGGTGGACCCGAGTGAAACAGGGATCGCCGGGGAAGGGTGTCTCCGTCTCCTGGCCAGCGACTCCTCGCTGGATCAGGTCGCGGACGGCAGGCGGCAGGCGGTCCGTCAGTCCGGCGCGGTCGATGATGGCGGCAACATCGGCAAAGCGCGTGGCATCGGGCGCGAACGGTCCGCTGCCGATGGTCCCGAGATCATCGCCAAGGACATCGGATACCGCCAGGCAGAGGACGCGGGCGGGCTGGGCCAGCCGGGCGAGCTGTCCGCCCTTGAGCCACGAGAGGTGCTTGCGCACGGCATTGAGGTCATCGATGGCCACGCCGCTGGCCAGCAGCAGCCGGGTCGTCGCCTGCTTGTCGGCGAGACTCAGTCCTTCCCGGGGAGCGGGCAGCAGCGCCGAGGCACCGCCGGAAAGCAGGACGATCACCACATCCGCAGCTGTGAGTCCGGTTATCTCCTTGGCGAGCAGGGAGGCAGCCGCGGCGCCGCGGGCATCAGGCACCGGATGACTGGCCTCGAGACTGCCGATCCGCGTCAGCGGCAGACCATGACCATCCTTGACCACCACCCATCCCCGATCGAGGCGTTGGCCGAGTAGGTGTTCCACCGCCTGAGCCATGGGCGCAGTGCCCTTGCCGGCGCCAATCACGATCACCCGACCGGTTTCACGCAGATCGGCGACCCAACCGCCAGTGGCGCGCAAGTAGTGTCCGTTGTCCAAGGAGAGGTGTCGAGCGACGGCGGTCGCCGGATCGACGGCCTGCAGCCCGGCCTTCAACAAGTGTTGAAGGAAAGGTTTGCCCGATCCTAAGCTGTGTCGACTGTCTGTCTGCTTTTGCATAAAAAGCCTTTTTTACTACGTATTACCAAACTTATCAAAGGGGTAGATGGTCGAATGTCAATTCAACTAAGTTGAAAATCCAGGTGAGTAAGCAGGTGAGTAAGCAGGTGAGTAAGCAGGTGAGTAAGCGGGTGAATAAGATGATCTTGTGCCCGCGGCGGTGCGCGTCGTCGGGCCGGCGGTGAGCGATTAACAGCAAGCTGGCGTAGCGCACACCCGTCCGAGGTGGTAATCGCCACCGTCCCACCGTTACCATCGAGCCCCTGAAGGGGGCCGCTGCGAGAGGTGCTGCGAGAGGTGCTGCGAGAGGCCGCGCCATGGCGAGCTTGATGCAACCCACGCACGTCGCAGGCGGGTCGCAAGTGCGTTTTTTGGGTTGAAACCAAGGCCGAGGACTTTCATCCGGCTGATTGCCACGACAACGATCGCGAGTCGCAACGCTCGGCTCCCGGGTTCGCCGCTGACCATGCCGACGACGAGACGGCGGTCAGTTTGAATTGTCGGTCCGCTCGCGATGCTGCCGTCCAGAGAAACCCTGGCACGTCAGTTTTTTTAGGAATTCCCGATGACCCTCGCGCAACTGCAGGATTATACCTTCAACACGAGGTACGCCCGCTATCGCGCCGACCTTGGTCGGCGCGAAACCTTTGCCGAATCCGTCGAGCGCGTCTTCGCCATGCACGAGCAGACCTATGTCGGCCTGGGCATCGAGGCCGAGATCGCCTTCGCCAAGGCGGCGATGAAGGACCGCCTGGTCCTGGGCAGTCAACGCGCTTTGCAGTTCGGCGGCAAGCCGATCCTCGAGCGCAATGCCCGGCTCTACAACTGCACCGTCTCGTACTGCGATCGGCCACGTTTCTTTCAGGAGGCCATGTGGCTGCTGCTGTGCGGCTGCGGAGTGGGCTTTTCGGTGCAGCGCCATCATGTGGCCAAGCTGCCGGCGATCGCCCGGCCAGCCGGCGGCCCGGTGCCGGTGGTCATCGAGGACTCGATTGAGGGCTGGGCCGATGCCCTCGGGGCGCTGGTCTCGAGCTACCTGGTCAGCCACCAGCCGTTTCCGGAATATGCCGGCAAGACGGTGATCTTCGATTACCGCCGCATCCGTGCCGCCGGTGCGCCGTTATCGTCGGGCTGCGGCAAAGCTCCCGGGCCCGGCCCACTTAAACGCTCGCTGGAGCAGATTCGCCTGCTGCTCGACAACCGTCTGGTTCAGGCGGGCAGCGGCTGCGCCTTGCGCTCGCTCGATGTCTATGACCTGGTGATGCATGCCAGCGACGCGGTGCTCGCCGGTGGGGTGCGGCGCTCGGCGACCATCTGCATCTTCTCGCCCGATGACGAAGATATGATCCAGGCCAAGACCGGCGATTGGTTCGTGCGCAATCCCCAGCGCGGGCGCTCGAACAATTCCGCCCTGCTGCTGCGCGAGCGCACCTCCTTCGCCGAATTCGATGCCCTCATGACCTCGGTGAAGGAATTCGGCGAGCCCGGCTTCGTGTGGGCCGACTCGACCGAGATCATGTACAATCCCTGCGTTGAGATCGGCATGTATCCGGTCGACATCGATAGCGGTGAGAGCGGCTGGCACTTCTGCAATCTCTGCGAGATCAATCTCAAGGCCTGCACCAGCGAGGCGATCCTTGAACGCGCCTGCCGGGCGGCGGCGATCCTCGGCACGCTGCAGGCTGGCTACGCGAGCTTCGCCTACCTCGGTCCGGTCAGCGAGCGCATCGTGCGCCGCGAGGCCTTGCTTGGCTGTTCGATGACCGGGATGATGGACAACCCCGGTCTGGCCTTCGATCCCGAAGTGCAGGTGCGCATGGCGCAACTGATCCTTGCGGTCAACGCCGAGCTCGCGCCGCGCCTGGGGCTCAATCCCTGTGCGCGGGCGACCTGCGTCAAACCCGCGGGTACCACGAGCTGCATCCTCGGCACCGCTTCCGGCATCCACCCCCATCACGCGCAGCGCTATTTCCGCCGCGTGCAGGCCAACGTCAGCGAAGCGCCGCTGGCGTTCTTCAAGGCCCACAATCCGCGAGCAGTGGAAAAAAGCGTATGGAACCCCAACGGCACGGATGAGATCATCACCTTCTGCGTCGAGGTCCCGCAGGCGTCGCGCATCAAGACCCATCTCACGGCGATCGAGCTGCTCGAACATGTGCGCCTGACCCAGGATCATTGGGTCGCGGCCGGACGCCGTCCGGAGCGCTGTACGGCCCCCTGGCTGCGCCACAACGTCTCCAACACCATCACCGTCCACGACCGCGAATGGGCGGCGGTGAGCCGTTACATCTACGATCACCGGCAAGCCTTCGCCGGCGTCTCGCTGCTCCCCGAGGGTGGCGATCTCGACTATCCCCAGGCGCCGTTCACGGCGGTGCTGACCTACGAGGAGATCGTCGCCGAATACGGTGTGGGTGCGCTGTTCGCGTCGGGCCTGATCGTTGATGGCCTGCACGCCTTTGCCGATGATCTGTGGGCGGCCTGCGCCTGCGCCCTCGGCACCGGCGCGTCTCTCGAGTTGCCGGCGTTCCCCCCGGGAGCGAACCAGGACCTGAGCCTGAT
>JBILBP010000023.1:0-15303 GCA_044353645.1 Planctomycetota bacterium
CGGTAGCATCCCAGTTGCGGGCCATCTGCTGGTCATGCTGATCCCAATGCTCACCGAACACATCCATGGGCTTGCTTCCGGATGTCGACAGGTGGAGATCGGACAAGGCCCAGAGGGTTGGCATGGGGTGGGAAAGGTAGGTCGCAACGCCGGGAGTAAACAAGAGGTCTCGCGCCGCGATTAACACAGCCTTGACTTGACCTGAGGGCAAGGTGCGGAAACGGTACAGGCTATGACCAAGCGCAAGAGTGTTCAGCCGTCTGAGCGTCCGGTCCAGGGTCCGACAACCAGTCATTTCAGGCGCCTGAGTGCGACGCATCAAGCCCAGGCGCGACAAGGCATCGAGACCGTGCGCGTCAGCCGTTCGGCGCTAGGGACTCGTGAAGGAATCAAGGGCGGTAGCGCCAAGGACACCGTCGCGGTCATCGACTGCGGCACCAGCTCGGTACGGGCGTTCCTCGCCGAGGTCGAGGGCGAGCACCAGCGCATTCTCGAAGACCTGGTCTTCCCGGTCGAGCTCACGGCGGGTTTCACCGGCGGAAAACTCGATCGCGAAGCCATGGATTCAGTGGTCGAGGCCTTTGCCGGGATCATGACCGCCGCCGCCGCGTATCGCATCACCAATATTCGGGCGGTGGCCACCAGCGCCCTGCGCGAAGCCAACAACAGCGATGTGCTGATCGAGCGTATCCGCGATCGCTTCGCCATCGATTTGCAGGTCATTGATGGGCCTGAGACCGCACGTCTGTATTATGGAGCCTTGCGCTCGCTATGCGCGCGCGCCGACCACACCCTGACCGGCAACACCCTGTTGATCGACATCGGCGCCGGCTCGACCTGCATCGGTCTGATCCGGGCCGGCAAGCTGGTTCATTCGGTGGATGAGCATTATGGCACGGTGCGCCTCTACGATCAGTTCAAGGAGCTCAGCGATTCGGTGGATTTCTCGGTGACCATCGATCGTTTCGCGATCGGGGCGGCGCGCATGATGCTGGTGCGCTTGCCTTCGCAGACGGTCTCCAACCTCGTCGTCACCGGCGGCGAGGTCCGCAAGCTGGTATCGCTGCTGCATGCCGAGACCGGCGGCCTGATGGAATCCATCGACCCCAAGAAGCTCGAGGCCTGGTGGCATGAGGTCGCACCGCTGACGCCGATCAGCCGCAGCGAGCGCTGCGGTCTCGACCTATTCGCGGCCGCCCGGCTGCTACCGGCGGCGGCGCTGCTCCGCCATCTATGCAAGGAGACCGGGGCCAAGCGGGTCCTGGTGCCGCAATGCACCCTGCGTGACGGCTTGCTGGCGGATTATCTCCCCGGTGCCGGCGCCCATCAGCTGGACGCCTCGCATCTCATCGCCGAGGCCAAGCAGCTCGTAGTGCGTTACGGTGGTGAGCTCGAATATGCGGAAAATACTGCTTCTCTGGCGACGCAGCTGTTCGATCAGACCAAGGCCCTGCACGGCCTCAGCGACCGTGAGCGGACCTTGCTCGAATTCAGCGCCCTGGTGCATGACGTCGGCAGCTACATCAATGTCCGTAACCGTCACAAGCACACCATGTACATCATCCAATCGGTGGATCTGCCGGGCCTGACTCAGGCCGAGCAGGACATGGTCGCCAACGTCGCTCGCTACCATCGTAAGAGCCCGCCCGAGCCGCATCATTCCGAGTTCACTGATCTGCCGCGCCGTGACCGCGTGGTGGTGGGCTATCTTGCAGCTTTCCTGCGTTTGGCCTATGCCTTGGACGTTGAGCGCAGCCAGCGCGTCAAACGCATCCGTACTTCCGTGGATGGGCGGCGTCTGCTGCTGCGCGTGGATCGTCGCCAGATCGCCCTCGAGCGCTGGTCGGTGGCCGGCAAGGCCGGGTTGTTCGAAGAAGTTTTCGGCCTCGAAGTGGTCGTCGTTCCACGTGAAGATACCTAAGTCCGCAAGGCAGATACCATGGCGCGCTCCGTAACCTCGAGCCCGGCACCGCGGGCGAATGGGCTCCTCTCCAACGTCGCCGTGAAAGGCCGCTACTTTTCCCGTGAGATTTCGTGGATCGCCTTCAATCGGCGGGTCCTCGAAGAAGCTCAGGATAGCAGCGTGCCGCTGATCGAGCGCGCCAAGTTTCTGGCCATCGTGGCCTCCAATAATGACGAATTCACCATGGTGCGCATGGCCGAATTGTGGACTCTGTCGCGCGCTACCGGAGCGGCCGCCGAAACCACCGAAGCCCACGAGGCGCGGCGCATCTTTGATCCGGTGCGCCTTGAACTGAATCAGCTGGTGGCCGATCAATATGCCTGCTGGAGCAACGAGGTCGCCCCGCAGTTGGTCGCCCAGGGCTACCAGATCATCCCGCCTGCCGAATGGACGGACATCGATCGCGAGACCCTGCGCAAATACTACCTCGACCAGCTCGAGGCGGTGCTCACGCCCTTGGCCGTCGATCCCGCGCGTCCGTTTCCGCTGGTCGCCAATCGCGGTATCTGCGTCGCGGTGCAGCTGGTCGTCAACAGCGTCCTGCCGGTGGCCATGACCGAGCGCAAGAATGCGCTGATCTCGGTGCCCAGTGGCAACCGCCTGATCGCCCTGGTCTCGAAGCCGGGCACCTATGCCCTGATCGAGGACATCATCCTCGCCAATTGCGGGCATCTCTTCCCGGGTCATACGCTGGTCAGCCGCTGCCTGTTCCGCCCGACGCGCGACGGCTCGCTGGACATCGATGAGCAGGATGCCACCGACCTGCTGCAGGAGATCGAGGATGAACTCTCGTCACGCGATCACGGGCAGGTGGTACGCATCGAAGTCGAGGCCAATGGCGACCCGGTCCTGCTGTCGTGGCTCGAAGAACGCATGCACCTCAGCGATGCCGATGTGGTGCGCGTCGATGGGCCCCTGGATCTGACCTTCCTCTTCGGTGTCGCCGGCCGGCTCCCCGAGCGCGCCGACCTCTGCGACCCGCCTCTGGTGCAATCGATCTATCCCCCTGAAGAAGTTTGGGCCGATCCGTTCGCGTGCTTGCGCGACGACGAGATCCTCCTCCATCATCCATATCAGAGTTTTCAGCGGGTGGTCGAGTTCGTCGAGCGCGCCGCCGACGATGCCCAAGTGCTGGCGATCAAGCAGACCTTGTACCGGACCTCGGGCAACAGTCCGATCGTCAAGGCCCTGATCCGCGCCGCGCGCTCGGGCAAGCAGGTGACGGTACTCATGGAGTTGAAAGCCCGCTTTGACGAAGCCGCCAACATCCGCTGGGCCCGCGCCCTCGAAGAAGCCGGCGCGCACGTGATCTACGGCCTCGTCGGCTACAAGGTCCACGCCAAGCTGACCCTGGTGATCCGTCGCGACGAGGACGGCATCCGCCGCTACTGCCACCTCGGCACGGGCAATTACAACGACAAGACCGCGCGACTGTATACCGACTTCAGCTACCTGACCTGCAACGAGGCCGTCGGCCGCGACGTGGCAGCGCTGTTCAACATGATCACCGGCTACAGCCAGCCTCCCGAGTGGGAGCGTCTGGCGGTGGCGCCGTTGACCTTGCGCACCCAATGCGTGACCTGGATCCGCCGCGAGGCCGCCCATGCCAAGGCCGGACGCACGGCGAAGATCATCGCCAAGTTCAATGCCCTGGTCGATGAGGCGATGTGCGAGGAGCTGTACGCGGCCTCGCAGGCGGGCGTCGAGATCGAACTCATCGTGCGCGGGATGTGCATCCTTCGCCCCGGGGTCCAGGGCTTATCAGAGAAGATCCGCGTGCGCTCGATCGTCGGGCGATTCCTTGAGCACAGCCGCGTCTTCTATTTTCACAACCTCGGCGAGCCGGTGTATGCCATCGCTTCAGCAGATTGGATGACGCGCAATCTCGATCGCCGGGTGGAATGCCTGGTGCGCATCGAGGAGGAATCGCTGGTCGCGCGTCTGCAGCGCATCCTCGACATCACCCTCGCCGACAATGCCCAGGCCCGCGTGCTGGGCACCGATGGCGTCTATGTGCGCATGCGCCCGGCACGGGGCGACAAGCTGCGTCCGTCGCAGATTGCCTTAGCCGCTGAGGCCGAGCTGGCGTCCGCCGGTGGCAACAAGGCCAAGAAGCGCGGGCTGACCTTCATTCCGCGCAAGAAGGGTCGCTGATCACATCAGCTTCGATCACATCAGCTTCGATCACATCCGCTTCGATCACATCCGCTTCGATCACATCCGCTTTGATCACATCCACGACGGGCGGCGTAGGACTACGGCGCTGATGCGCATGGCCAGGCCGCGTTGCACCAAGCCGTCGCGAACCTGTTTCACTTCGCTGTTAATGCCGGTGTCGTCGAGTGTGCCACGAAAACCTGCACTCGGAGTCAGGATCCGTACGCGACGGTTGACGTCTTCGAGGGTCAGCGGCTGGTCGGCCTGGGTGAACACCAGGACCAGCAGGTTGAGGTGCAGCGTCGCTGATTCGTGATTGTCGCCGCCCAGCACATCGGTGCACGATTCGACGGTGTACCACGTTCCCGGTACACCGCTGTAGGCATAGAACTGTTTCGGATCAATGAGATTTGAATTAGGCGGAAGGTTGCCTGCCCCGAGATATTGGCTGGGCCGCAAGGGTAAGCCGGTGGCTGTCTGGCCATTCCCGATCGCCAGCTCCTCGACCAGCGAAGACGCCGCCAACGACAGGCGGATGGTGTCATCGGCCATGGTGCGATAGCGGATGGCGGCCAGGAACAGGCCGAAGGCGGCGCTGAAGCCGATCATGAACACGCCGGTGGCGACCAGCAGCTCGACCAGGGTGAAGCCGCTGCGAGGGGTGCGACGCATGGACATGATACGCAGTCTGGGGCTCACCCGTTGCCTTCCAAGCCGACGATAGCTTGGATCAGACTGCGGTGCTGAGCCACGGCGTCACCGGCGCGTAATCGGCAAATGATCAGGTGCAGGCGGACGGTGGCCGCCGCCGAGGTCAGCGCCGCCTGCAATTGCGCCAGCTCCTGGCAGTTATGGCAGGGCAGACCGAACAGCGTGCCGGCGGCGGTGAAATCGAGACTGTGGCTGGTGCGTACCCAGGTTGCGTAGCCGGGGACCTGGGCCACCGGCAGGTAATCGAAGATCCCGCCGCCGCCGTTGTCGATGACGACGATGGCGCCGCCGGCGGTGGCCAAGGCCGCTGAGGCGAGCGCCGGAAGATCGTGCAAGAACGCCAGATCGCCGATCACCAGCACCCCGGGAAGGTGATGCCCCCGGCACTCGCCGAGGAAGGTCCCCAGCGTGCCATCGATGCCATTGACGCCGCGGTTGGCGTGCACCGGGCGCGAAGACGGCAGTAGATGCAGATTAGCGTGGCGGATGGCCATCGACGAGGCGAGGTGCACGAAGCCGAAGCCAGGATGGTTGACGGCGCTGCGCACCGCCAGCGATTCGCTCCAGCCGAGGGCCGGGGTCGCCTGGGCGAGGATTTCACGGGCGGCGGCGTCAGCCGCCAGCCAGCGCTCGCGCCACACCCGGTCGCCCGGGGCCAACCACGTGCCGAGCTGCGCCAGTGGTGCCGCCCAGGGACCGTTGATCGCCACCCAGGCGCGGCCGAGCGCATCCTGGTTGCGTTCGGTGGCCATGGAGATCCACGGACAGCGCTGACGCGCAAGCCATTCGTAGACCGCGCGCGTCAGCGGTGCCGGACCGATCTGGATGATCAGCTCGGGGCTCTCGTCCTGCAGTCGGCCGCTCAGCAGCCCATCGGCGGTGACGACCAGCTGGGGAACCGCGGGATGCCGGAGGTGGCTGGCGGCATCGGCGAGCAGCGGAAATCCGGTGGCGGCGGCGAAGCTCGCGACGGTGCTCGTCAGCTGATGATCGGTGAGGCTACCAACGACGATCAGCCCGCGAAGCCCGGGGCGCAGCCACGGTTGGGGAGCGAGGCTCGGCGAGGACTCGGCGTGATGCACGACGACATACGCGGAGTCGCGGCCGGACTCAGCCTCGCGGCTTAAGGCCGGTGCCTGCCACTGCGGATCCGCGAGCGGCGGCAGGGGATCGCGCAGGGGTACGTTCAGATGGCTAGGGCCATGCTTGGTCTGCGCCAGGCGGCTGACCTGGGCGCGCAGCGCGCACAAGCTGCGCTCGTCATCGGTAGGTTCGCCGAGGGCGACCTGCGCACGGATGAAGTGCTGGAAGATGCCGGGCTGGGGCATGGTCTGCGGGGCGCTGCAGTGCTGCGCTTCCCATGGACGATCGGCGCTGATGACGATCAGCGGTAGTTCCGCAGCGTCGGCCTCGCACACCGCCGGCAGGAGGTTGGCGAGGGCGCTGCCGCTGGTGACGCACACCGCCACCGCGGTAGCGGAGGCGCGGATCAGGCCGAGGGCGATGAAGCCGGCACTGCGTTCGTCGACATGGCTGCAGGCGCACTCGCCGAATTGCGCCGCGAGCGCGAAGAGCAGCGGACTGTTGCGACTACCTGGACAGAGGACCACGTGACTGACCCCGGCCCGCGCCAGTTCCTCGGCGATCAGTCGCGCCCAGCGGGCATTGCGATTGACGTCGGTCATGGGACGCGTTCCAGCGGTTGGTCCGGCCCGTTCAGCGGAGTAGCTTGGCCGTGCGCGAGGTAAAAGGTGTAGGTCAGGAGCATGCCGGTGGCCGTGCGTTCGCTGCTGCTGATGATGCGGATGTCCTGGGTGCCGAACGTGGTGCGCAGGCTGCCGGCGCCGGCGCCATTCCACAGCCGCGTCGAGTTTCCTTCCCAGCTCAGACGCTTGAGGACATCGATGCGCTGCGTGCCGCCGGCTTCCTCGAGTTGCAGATAGAGCAGGTCGGTATCGGTGGCGACGGCCTTGAGGCGCTCGGCGGCATTGGTGAAACCATCGGCGGCGCGGATCGCGGCATCGAGACGATTAATCAACGCGCGATGGGTGGTGAAGAGAGTGTCGCGCTGGGCATCGGCGGGCATTTCCTGCTTCACCTTCCACAGCGAATAGGCTCCGCCGCCGATGGCGAGGATGATCAGCAACAGCAGGCAGCCGCAGCCGCGCAGGAGCGTACTCATGATCCGATCGCCTGGCGCATGGGGCCGAATTTGAGCTCGGTTTCAGCGAGTTCGGCGGCGGGCTCCGAGGTCTCGACGATGCCGGCGCCAGCGAAGAGCCGCGCCCGGATGCCATCGGAATGGAGGATCCCGCCGCGCAGTGGAACGATGAAGCGACAGGCGCTTGGGGTCATCCAGCCGATGACTCCGGCATACAGGCCGCGTTGCAGGTGTTCATGCCGCGAGAGGTAATGCGCGGCCGTCGACATCGGCAGGCCGCAGACCGCCGGCGTCGGGTGGATGGCCGAGAGGACCTCAAGATAATCGGGCTCCAGGAGGCGGGCTTCGAGCTTGGTTTCGAGGTGGATGAGATGATTCGCCAAACGGTGCCGCGGTGTATTGGGCACGGCAAATGGTGCACAGCGATGCCGCAGATGGACCGCCAAGTGCTCGACCACCAGGTTGTGCTCCTTGCGTTGCTTGGTCGAAGCGAGCAATTCGGCAACCAGTGCCAGATCCTCGGCCTCATTGGCGCCGCGACGCGTCGAGCCGGCGAGGGCCATGGTGCTGAGCGCCGCGCCGGTGGCCGCAAAGAGCTCCTCGGGCGTGGCCCCGACGAATAGCGAGCCATCATCAAGGTCATGGGCATACACCGTCGCCGTCGCGTTTTCGCCGAGGCGAGCGAGGATCGTCGCCTGGTCGGCGTGCACGGCTTCATCGATGGCCCGCGCCAAAACCACCTTGCGCATCACGCCGTCGGTCAGCAGTGAAATCGCGTCCTCGACCTGCTCGGCGTAATCGGTGGCGACGCGCGGCCAGGGCGTGGGAGCCAGGGTGACCATCGGCGGCGGCGGCGAGACCAGGCGGGTGGCGACTTCGCCGGGATCCTCGTCGGCGCGGACCTGCGTTGCCAGCAATTCCCAGCCGCGTTCGGGAGTCCGCCACAGCAGGCGGTGTGGTAGGCGCAGACGCGCTCCGGGCAGGCTGTTCCCCCAGTGGCCGGGCTTGCCGGGAAGTTCCTCGAAGGCCCACAGCGCCAGCCACGCCGGCAGGGCTGGGGCTCCCGCCACCGACGAGCGGGTGATCATGCGCGCGCTGATATGTTCGCTCTGCCGCACCAGGCTGACGGTGCGCCCGGGGCCATCGGCGGTGAGATCGGCGGCGGTGCCAATGGCCAGCTGCCAGGTGACTTCTTGGGGTTGCCAGAGCAGGGTGCGCCCCAAGCCCTGGGCGGCGCCCATGACCTCGACGGGTGAAATTGGCAGATCGGTTGGCGCGCACACCGCCACCCAGGCGAGACCATCAGGCAGACGCTTGGCCAAGGCCACGGCATCAGCACAGGCATCATCGATCCACGACACGCGCGAGGTCGGAGCGCCCAGGCATGAGCAGGAGTTGGGGGGCATGGCGCGCTTCAGCTCACCTGAGGTAAAGACAAGGAAAAGAGATCGATGAGGGCCTTTGCGCTCAGCGAGCGACGGCGATGTGACGCATTTCGCGGATCAGGGTCACCCGGACCTCGCCCGGAAAGGCCACCTGGTCGCTGATGGTCTTGGCGATGTCGCGGGCGATCTTGGCCATCTCGCCATCGGGCACGGTATGGCCGTTGACCAGCACGCGCAGCTCACGACCGGCCTGGATGGCATAGGCTTTTTGCACGCCGGGATGGCCGCAGGCGATGGTTTCGAGCTGGGTCAGGCGCTTGAGGTAGTTCTCGGTGTTCTGGCTGCGAGCCCCCGGTCGGGCGGCGCTAATGGCGTCGGCCGCCGCTGCCAAGGTGGTGTACGCCGAGAGTACGGCATGGCCTTCATGATGGGCGAGGGCGGCATTGGCGACGACTTCGCTCTCATTGTAGCGCTTCAAGGCCTGATAGCCGAGTTCGGGATGTGAACCTTCCTGTTCGTGATCGATGGCCTTGCCGATGTCGTGGAGCAAGCCGCAACGCCGGCCGAGCTTGGCATCGAGGCCGAGGTCGGCGGCCATCGCCCCGCAGAGGAACGCCACTTCCTCGGTGTGCTTGAGCACATTCTGCCCGTAGCTGGTGCGGAAATGTAGTTTTCCGAGGAGCTTCAGGAGCTGTGGATGGAGGCCTGAGACTTCGCAGGTATAAGCGGCATCCTCGCCGCGTTTCATCAGCTCGCGATCCATCTCGGACTGGACCTTGGCGAGGACCTCCTCGATGCGCGCGGGCTGGATGCGGCCATCGGCGAGCAGGGCTTCGAGCGTGCGGCGGGCCATCTCACGACGCACCGGATCGAAGCACGAGATGGTCACCGCGTCAGGGGTTTCGTCGATGATTACGTCGACACCGGTGGCCAGCTCGAAGGCTTTGATATTGCGGCCTTCTTTGCCGATGATGCGGCCCTTGGCCTCTTCATCGGGCAGCTTCACTTTCGCAAAAGTGCTGTCGGCGGTATGTTCCGCGGCATAGCGCTGAATGGCGCGGCTGACGACTTCGATGCCGAGTTCTTTGGCGCGGGCGAGGTAGTCTTTTTCAGCGCGGGCGATGCGCTGCGACTGTTCGCCGGCCAACTCGCTATCGAGGCTGGTGAGCAGTTGTTCGCGGGCGGCCTCGGGCGTGAGCTTGGCGATTTCTGACAATTTGGCGGCGGCGAGCTGTTCGGCGTTGGCCAGGCTGGCGATCCGCTGTTCAAGGGTCTCCTCCTTGGTCTTGGCCTTGGCTTCGCGCGTTTCGGCGGCAAGTACCGCGCGTTCCACGGCTTTTTCGCGTTCTTGGAAAGCCCGCTCGCGCTCGCCGAGAGTTTTCTCGCGCTCGCCGAGGGTCTTGTCGCGGATGACCGTCTGCTGTTCGTGGCGATCCAGGCGGGCGTCCTGCTCGGCGATATCGCGGCGTTCGCGGGCGAGGACCTCGCGCTCAGCGTTGAGGCTGGCCTCGAGGGTTACGCGACTTTTGCTCAGCAGGTCGGCACTTTGTGCTTCTAATCGTTGTTGCGTAGCAAGATGCTCGGCGGCAAGACGGGCTTGCTCACGGGCGATGACGAGATCCCGGTCACGCGCGGCAGCGGCCTTGGCGCGACGGCTGGCGAGGGCCATGCCAATGAGGGTGCCGGCGACGAGAGCGACGATCGCGATCAAGATGAGGTACGAGGTTTCCATTAGTGCGTACTACCTTGGCCACCCGGGGGGGCAGTCAATGTGACCTCTGACGCGACCACTGCGCGCGACTGATCACCTTCCGACTCGTTTCATCAGCACCTCGGGCACACCTGGGGATGGGTCAGGAATTGCGCCTCGTGATCACCGAGGTGGTTGCCGAGGCGGAGGGTGACCCATTTTGAGGGACGCCGCCAACGGTGATCTGCGTAGAGCGGGTCGGCTCCGTGACCTTCGATATTCTACGATGTAATACGTACTATTTTGCAGCGTTCGGTTTCAGCATCGTTGGCGAGCACCGTGCTCGCCAACCGCCACTCACGAATCACCTGGCGCGGCGATTTCGCCGTGACGATTACGGTTGGCAAGGTAGCGCCGAACCACATCGACCGAGAAGGCTCCGGTCGAATGGTCATCTTCGGCGGTGCCGTGGCTCCCGGGGTTGGCAAGGTGGAATTCAGCTCGTTGCCGCCACCATGAGGGGAGCTCGGGAGTGACAGCTCCATCCTGCTGGAAATTGCGCAGCAGGCGTGGCGCGTGCTGGTTCAGCCACGTATAAAAAGTGACCGGGGCATCGGTGGCGAGTAAATCAACCGGCACGCGATGATCCTCGAGGGCCGCTAGCCACAGGCGTAGGCGCTCGCCGGCCGTGCCCTGCAAGGCTGCGGGTTGCACCACGACCACGGCGGCGAGAGCGCGCATATGGCCGGAATCGGGTTCATCGGCGTCGATGTTGATCGACAGATATCGGCAGCGGCCGTGATCGGTGCGATCGACCCAGGTATGATCACCACCGCTGAAGCAACTCGCCTGACGTGCGTCTTCGCTCGCAAAAAGGCAGAGGAAAGAGGGGGTTGGATCCATGGCCATCACCTCAGAAAACGTTCGAAAACCTCAACCCCACTGCGGATGCGCACCCAGCCGGTGCGTTTCAGCAGGTTGAACTCTTCCACCAATTCGGTCTCGCTGCAGCCCAGTGCATGACGGATCTGGCGCAGATCGCGCAAGCCATCGATCTGCTTGACGAGAACATTCGCCAACATTGTCGGGGGGCTGCTGCGCGTATGTGCGGCGTCAGCGGTCGGGACGCGTTCGGGAATGATCTGCGACAGATAGGAATCGTCGTGGTTGGTGAGGATCAGGCCGCTGCTCATCAGGCCGTAGACCAGACGCTGCGAATCGAGCTCGACCAATCCCGATAGATCGATGACCTCCTGCAGGGTTCGTCGGCCGTTGATGAGCGAGAGCACCCGCCATTCGACCTGCGTCAGGCGTACATCCTCGGTTGCCGAACAATCGCGTTGGACGTAGAGAACGGTATTAGCAGCTGGAAGACGGCCTTCGATAAGGCGCTGTTCGTCAAGCTGGCGGAGACCGTCGAGCAGCAGGTTGTGCAGGTCGATCTCGATGGTGCGTTCGCGGTGCGTGGCGCCCTTGAGAAAGGCGAAACGGCCTTCCTCCCAACGCAGCAGGTGATTGATCGCCTGCACGCCCTCACGAGGCGGACAATAGGCATGAACGACTTCACCGCGATCGAAGAAAACGCCAGCTGAGACCCTGGTGATGCTGTTTTCGACGATGAGCTGGCCGTGCTTGCGCATGCCTTGCAGAAACATCAGAAGATCCGGCAGTGCGTATTCCGCGAGATCTCCTTGCATGATGGACATGAGAGGATTAACGCCGGCGATGTTAAGAATTATGTATACGGCGGATGAATTTCGATCGACTCGACCGAGGGTGCGGACGATTCGCCCGCGTTCGATGACGTGAAATCGCGGGCGATTCGTCCACGCCCCCAGGAGCGTCTCTTAGTAGCTTGTCGAAGATAGGCTCGGTAGGCTGACGCGGTCATCCATATTTGAGAGCATCCTATCCCATGCGTATGAGCTTGCTCAGCGAATAGAACAGCGGGTACAAGGCGGCGCAGAGCAGGCCGCCCAGAGGGTGGGCAGCGGTGGCGACAATGGCATCAAGTAGGATCATCCCGCCGAGACCGACAACCACTACCCGTCCGACCTGTTCGCAGCGGGCGCTGCGCAGGGCCTCGAGCCAGACCCGGAACAGGGTCCAGCCCAGCCAGCCGGCGCAGCCGAGGGCGAAGAGTACGGACAGCACCGCCAGCATTGGCCAGGGGCCACCGGCATGCACGAGATGCGGCAGCCAATCAGCCCCGGCCAGACCGCCGAGGGCGGCGAGGATCGCGAAGGCCATGGCCAGGCCACCGATCAGGAAGCCGAAGCGTGACCCGCGCCGCTGACGTTCCTCATGTTCGGAAACGAGCGTCAGCCCGAAAATATAGATGCCGAGGATGAGCGGATAGACGAAGGGCGCGTAGGTCGAGCTCGCGCTGGCATTGCTGACGGCGGCGCTGGCCGGGGTGAGGATCATCTGCACGTAGTCCGGCCCGAGCAGCAGCAGCGCGAACAGTGCATGGCTGGCGCGCACCAGGGCCATGACCACGCTGCCCAACCACGGCCAGGACTTGGCAGCGAGGTTGTAAAACAGCGCCAGCATCAGCACCACGCCCGCCAAGAAGAAGCCATAGTCGACGTGCGAGGCGGCGAACATCGCACCGCACATGCTCAGAACGCCGACGATCCAGGCCGGTACCAGGCCGATGCGACCCGCCGGCAGCGGCCGTTTGGGATTCCCGGAACGGTCGCGATCGACGTCGATGAGGTCATTCCACAACATGCCGGCAGCGTAAAGCAGGAAGCTCGCGAGGAGGACCCATAAGGTCTGCGCCCCGTTGTGCTTCAGGCGCATGGCCAGCCACACGATGCGGTCGCCTTCGCCAGCATAGAAGGCGGTCAGGATCACCGCCAACGAGTTCGATACGATGGTCGCCAATCCTGAGGCACGAATAAGGCGCAGCCAATCGAGCATGTAAGACCGGATGATTGGCAAACCCGCAGCGCTCACAAGGGGGTGGTCATGGGCATGGGCATGGTCATGGGCATGGTCATGGGCATAGTCATGGGCGACGAGCGTTATCCCCCCAGTATCGAAAGCCGAGGGCGTTCACCGCAGGTGTCTTCATCGCGACCTCAACAGGGCTCCCCCTGGGGCGTATGTTGAATAGTCTATGCACATGCTCCTACGCGCGGTGATTGGTGGCCTGGTGATGACGTCAGCGTGGACGGCAGAGATGCCGGCACTCGTCGGAGGGGCGGCGGCGAAGGTTCCTCCAAGCCCCTCGACGGTCAGTGGTGAGCGTATCTGGCCAGCCCCGGCCCTGACGCATTGGCCGGCGGTGGTCTATGCCGATGAGCAGCGCAATGTCGCATTTTCTCTGCCAGTGCGCAGCCCCGGAGCCAGCGGCAGCATCGGTTGGCAAGGCCAGCCAGCGCTGTCCTTCACCTTGCCGCGCAACCTCGAGCGTATCAGCGGATTGCTACCCTTGCCGCTGGCCGTCGCTATCTACCGCGCCGAGCTGACCATCGCCGGCGCGCCAGCGCTGAGTCTGCCGTTGCGCGTCGCCGCCGCCTCGGCGCCGTGGCCGATGACGGCCTTGCGCGAGGGTTTCCTGGTGGACGAGGCCGGCGTGCCGGTGGTGCTCCTCGATCGCCGTCGCGATGCCAACCAAGAACGCAAATGGGCCCTGGTCTCAGCCCTCCATAAGCCCCGCCCGAATGGGCCGGCGGTGATCGTCGGCGACCTCCTTTCGGGCCTCGGCCAATCGGCATTCACCGGCTTGGCGGCGCGCGTGATTCCGGCCGTCGACAACCGCCATCCTTGGCATGCGCAGTTGGTCGCTTTGGGGTTGGACATGCCGACGTGGGCCGCTGATCCGCTCACCAAGGGACCGCGCACGATCATGTGGAGCCCCGGCAACCAAGCCCTGCTGCACAATACCTGGAGCCCAGAAGAAGAGCGTTTCCTGGGCGTCGTGCGTACCCGCTGCGAGGAGCTGCAGTGCTTTCCCCGGCTGGTCCTGGTCCTGCCGCCGGCGCCGATCGACGATCGCAAGCCCGCCCGGCAGCTGGCCCTCGAACGTCGCGATCAGCTGCGGCGAGCGGCTGCCAACCAGGGCTGGGTGGTCTTCGATGTCGAACGCTGGAGCGGGAGTGCTGAGGATGCCTTTCGCATCGCGGATCAGGTTTACGCCGAAGGCCCGATAGGTTCGGCACGCGAGCGTCTGGCGGCGGCCCTGCAAACAGAATTGAGCCGGTGAGCTTCCCTGGGCTTGCCGTCTCAATCCCAGCATATAGCGTTCGACCCATGCGTTACCTTCTCGTCTGCTGCGCGGTCGTCTCCGCGGTATTCGCCACCGGTTGCACTGACCGCCAGAACATGCGCGTCGTGCCCAATCGCGAAGGCCGGGCTGGGGGCGATAACTCCAGCAAGGTCGGCGATGCCGGCTTCCGTCCGGTAGCGACTCCCAACGAGTCCTACTACACCATGGAAGGCAACGATACGGTCTACACCGTGGCCAAGAAGTTTAACGTCACCACCCAGTGGCTGATCAAGCGCAACGAAATCAACGATGTCTCGATGTTCAAGCCGGGCTTGAACCTCATCGTTCCGCGCAAGTAAGCCTTCACTGTGGCCACCTACCCCGATCGGGTTCTGCTGGCCACGGGCAATGCCAAAAAGCTGAAAGAGCTGCAGGAAATACTGCAGCCTTTTCATTTGACGGTGGTCGCACCGAGTGCGGTCGGCTATGACCCCGACGTGCTTGAGGACGGCGACACCTTCGAAGCCAATGCGATTAAGAAAGCCGAGGCGGGCCTGGCGGCCACCGGCATGTGGACCATCGCCGACGACTCCGGCATCGAGGCCCGTGCCCTGGACTGGCGTCCTGGCGTGTACAGTGCGCGCTATGCCGGTGAGCCCTGCGATGACGAGACTAATAATCGCAAGCTGATTGCTGAAATGGCGGATCAGGCTGATAAATATCTGCGTTACCGCTGCGTCATCGCTCTCGCCCGGCCGCAGGCGGCGGTGCTCACCTGGGCCGGTAGCTTCGCCGGCGAGCACACCGCCCAGCGCCGGGGTACCGGCGGCTTTGGTTACGATCCCTACGTCCTGGTTCCCGAGCTGGGCGTGACCGTCGCCGAGATGAGCGCTGCCGACAAGCATGCCCGCAGTCATCGCGGTCAGGCACTGCGTCAATTCACCGCCTGGCTGGCGGCGAGGTGATCTTTCCGATGGAATCTCCACCCGAGGTCAGCATGCGTAGTTCGTTCTTCGCCCT
>JBILBP010000024.1:0-15151 GCA_044353645.1 Planctomycetota bacterium
GAGAACCTCAAGGATGTGCGCTCGGTCTACGCTCGCGTGCAGAACGTGGTCAAGCCCATCGACAAGCCGTTGTTCCCCACCGGGCACATCGTGATCATGCGCGGCAACCTCGCTCCCGAGGGCGCCGTGGCCAAGATCGCCGGCCTGAAGAAGATCGCCATCACCGGCCCGGCGCGGGTCTTCGATGGCGAAGAAGCCGCCTTCCAGGCGATCTCCGAGCGCAAGATCGTTGCCGGCGACGTCCTCGTGCTGCGCGGCGAAGGCCCCAAGGGCGCGCCCGGCATGCCTGAGATGCTCTCGGTCACCGCCGCCCTCGTCGGCCAGGGCCTCGGCGAAAGTGTCGGCCTGATCACCGACGGCCGTTTCAGCGGCGGCACGCACGGGCTGGTGGTCGGTCACGTCGCCCCCGAAGCCTATGCCGGCGGTCCGATCGGCCTGCTGCGCGAAGGCGACCTCATCACCATCGATGCCCCAGCGAAGACGCTCTCGGTGGCCTTGTCCGATGCCGAACTGGCCGCCCGCAAAGCCGCCTGGAAGCAACCGGATCTGAAGGTCACGCGCGGCGTCCTGGCGAAGTACGCACGACTCGTCGGGTCGGCCGCCGACGGTGCGACAACCGCCCGCTGAAAAGCGCATCTGCGGCCGGCGTGCGGCGTTGCACGAGACTCGACATGGCGCTGCCATGCCATCGCCTCGTGCGCTCTGCAGCTGGGCCACAGCTGCGCTTTGTATCATCTGTGATGGTTGCGGCGTCCGGCTGGTGGCCGTACGATGGGCGTGACTGGGCAGTAACTTCATCTTGCTGATGGAGGCCCTGCTCCTGGAGCTGGTTCGCCAGATGCCCATCCATGGGGTCGCCCGGCTGACGGGGATCTCGGGTAGCGCCTTATGGCGGATCATCAACCATGACGTTGACGAGGCCGTCAAGAAGATCGATTGTTCTTCTTCAATATGGGGGCCCGCAGCCTGGTGTTCGCGACGGAGGTCGCGAACACCAGACCGTCGCCGCCTTTGCGCGCTTTGTTGGCGCGCTTTGTTGGCGCGCACGGCGGCGACGCTTCTGACCAATGGCGTCATGGAAGGGCTCAACAGCCTTCTTCAAGCAGCCAAGCGCAAAGCCCGTGGCTACCGGCTCCACAAGACGTTCATCACCATGGCCTACCTTATCGCCGGGAAGCTGGACCTTGGCATTCACCGTTGCTCTTCAGGTGCCCACTGATCTCGGCAAAGAGGAAAAAATACCCCCAGCCATGCGGCCGGGGGTATTTAGTGATGGCGGACAGGGAGGGATTTGAACCCTCGAACGAGTTTCCCCGTTGCGCGCTTTCCAAGCGCGTGCCTTCAGCCACTCAGCCACCTGTCCAGTGGGGGGAGGGATCATGCGTCGCCAATGGTGCGGGTCAACCGCCCAGGGCCCGCTTTTTGTTTTGGATCACGCTTATGGATTATAGCCGCGAGGAGTCGAGTAATCGTTGAAGATGATTGGGCTATCGGGGATTGGGGACGGCGTCTTCGAGTCGCCGAAGGCGGCGTTGTTGAAGCCGACGAAATCCCGGACGTTCTTGCGCAGAGCCTTCCATTCGACGCTGCCATAGGCGAGGAAGCGCCGGATGTCGAATTCGAGCTCGGCGGTCTCTTCCTGGCTGCGGGCGAAGAAACGCTTGAGGTCGCCCGGGAGCAGCTGGCCGCTGGCGATTTCCGCGCGCCAGAAACGTTTGATTTCTTCATCGAGCGGCCGGACTTCACGCTCGTAGATTTCGAAGAATCGCGAGACCTCATCAAGCAGCTTGGGAATCACTTCCAGCTGGGCTTGCTGATAGCGTTGGATGTCGGCGATGAGAGCCTGCGATTCCCAGGTCGTCTGTCGCGCACTGGCTTTCAAATCGGCCCTGAGCTTATCCCACTCGCGTTCACGCCACTTGCTGAAGCGAGTCACGTCATCAACCAGTAAGGGCACTTCCCGGCGACGGCCATCGATGAAGTGCTTGAAATCGGCGACCAGCAGCCGGCCGACCACCGCTTGGTAGGCGATATAGCGCTCGGTATCCAGCTGCAGGCGCTGCCATTCCAAACCGCCGGCGGCGATGAAGTCGCGTCCATCATGGATCAGTTTGTTGTATTCGCGACCGCGCCATTGCAGAAAAGTCTGCACATCTACCGAGAGATTCGCCGATTCCCACTGCGCCTGGCGATAGAACTCCTTGAGGTCCTTACGCAGCGGCATCAGCTCACGGTTCTTGTATTCCAAGAACGTCTGCACATCGAGGACCAGGTTGCGCCACTCGGGGTCGGCATGGTGGACGAAGCGGAAGATGTCCTCCTTGGCCTTCGGGAAGTTCTCGATCTGGTAACCATAGTAACGCGCCACATCGTGACTCAGGCGGTCGATCTGCGCCCATTCGTTGTGGATGGCCCAGGCGGTCTCGTTCTGGAGGTTCCACCATTCACGGCGGCGCCACTCGAGGAAATTGCTGACGTCGGTCTTGGTCTCGTACACCAATAGGCCGTTGGACACCGCATAGCGCTCGAGATCGATCTTGAGCCGGGTGGCTTCTTCGGGGGCGCGCCCCACGAAGCGCTGGGTATCGTCGGCGAGTTCGTTGCTCTCTCGCGTGCAGCCGCTGAGAAGCATTCCTCCGAGCAGGAGTCCTCCGAGGAAGAGCGTGTGCAGACCGCGTCCCGAAGGGGGGCGAGGAGAGGACACAAGAGACGGCAGGCGACGCGGCATCATGGAGAAGCCTAGATCGCATGCCGTACGCGACAACGCGGTGCCTGGGCGCGCCGCGATGGTGTGTCATCGGCGGAAGAGGTCGGAATGAATGTGCTTGCGAGATGGATGACCTTTCCATACTCGGTCCCCGCACAGCCGGACCCCGAGAGTCTAGCGCCATCGAATCTGGTCAGGCCTTGACGGGAGCAGCCATAAGATGGTCGCGGATGTCTCGGGTGTTCCGGCTGTGCACTTTTCCAGGCGTTGTGGAGACTGCGTGTTGTGACGGTTTTTCGCCGTTTTCCGGTGCTCCTTGCGCTGATCCTCCTCTTTGTTGCGGCGCTCCTCACTTCGCAGATCGCCGCTCTCTGGCCGAATGCGCCGGCTCCCCTCTGGTGGGTGGTCATGGGCCTGTTGGCGGCCGGCGGGGGAATCCTGCTCGGCCTCCCGCGCTGGTGGCTGCCGTTCCAACTTGTCGCCCCGAGCGCCTTTGCCCTGCTGCTCACCGGCTTGTCGCCGTGGGTGTCCCTGGTGATCGTGATCGTCTTGTTGCTGCTTTATGGCGGGGGCGTGGTCACGCGCGTACCGTTGTACCTTTCGAATACCGCCGCCTGTGTCGAGCTCGCCAAGCTGCTGAATGAGCTGAATGAGCTGAATCAGCTGCCGGCACCGATCGCGATCGATCTCGGCGCCGGCTTCGGCGGTCCGATGCGCTTCCTCGGGCGGGCGCTTCCGCGCGGACGCTTCTGCTCGGTCGAAGCTTCACCGGCAACCTGGCTGGTGGCCTGGGTGCTGGCCATCACCCAGCGCAACGTGGCTGTGCGCTGGGGTGATCTGTGGGCGAGTCCGCTCGGCGATTGCGATCTGGTCTACGTGTTCCTCTCGCCGCAACCGATGCCAAGGCTTTGGGAACATTTCCAGACCCAAGCGAAAAGCGGCGCCCTGCTGGTCTCCAATACATTTCCCATTCCCGGCGTCGAACCGCTGCGGGTTCTGCCCCTACCGGGCCGAGGCGATGCCCGCTTATTCATTTATCGACAGTCTTCAAAGTAGGATGCAGCTCGTTCCAACGTTGGCATAGCCCTCGCGTGACAAGCCTCTGGAACCGGGGTATACTCGAGGGCTTATGATTACTTTTATCGGCATGATTCTCGCGATCTGCTGCATCTTCGCGGGCTACCTGTTGCACGGTGGCTCGATGATGGTGTTCGCGGCGGCATGGACGGAATTCATCTCGATCGGGGGCGGCGCTATCGGCATCTACGTGGCATCCAATGGGATGGGTATCGTCAAGGCGACCTTTCCGGCGATCCTGCATCTGCTCCACCCCGACTATGCGAAGAAAGACTACCTCGATCTTCTGACCAACATCTATCAGATGTTCAACGTCGCCCGCCGCGATGGTCTGCTGGGCATCGAAGAACATCTCGAACATCCACACAAGAGTTCAATTCTTGGACAGAATCACCGATTTCTCCACGGACATTCTTCGGCGTTCTTTTGCGATACGATGAAGGTCATCGTTTCTGGCGGCGTCAAGCCGATCGACCTCGCCGACATGATGGAGATGGATCTCGAGGCGGCGAAGGCCGAAGGGCACCTCGTCCCGGATTCCCTGCAGAACGTCGGTGACGCCTTGCCGGCGGTGGGTATCTGCGCCTGCGTGCTGGGTGTGATCATCACCATGGGTCAGATCGGCGGCAGCCCGGCGGCCCTCGGCGCTTCGATCGGTCTGGCCCTGGTCGGCACCTTCCTCGGCATCTTTGGCGCCTATCTGTTGTTCTTCCCGTTGGTTCGTGCCATGGGTATCAAGCACCGCGGTGAAGAGCAGTACCTCAACTGTATCCGCTTCGCAATCTTCAGCTTCGCGCGCGGCGAGTCACCGATCACCTGTGTTGAATTTGCCCGTCGCAATATCGATCCCTCGGTGCGCCCCGGCTTCACCGAGATGGAAAAGGCCGTGAAGGGCAAGAAGTGAACGCCCTGAGCGGTTCACGCCGAGGCGCGTATGGCTGACGACAAAGAACAACCGATCGTCATCAAGAAGATCAAGAAGGGCGGCCACGGTCACCACGGTGGGGCGTGGAAGCTCGCTTATGCCGACTTCGTGACCGCGATGATGGCGTTCTTCCTGGTGATGTGGATCATCGGCCTCGATTTCAAGACCAAGAATGGCTTGGCGGAATATTTCCAGAATCCGGGGGCATTTAAGATCAACTTCAAGTCCAGCTCGTACGTCATGAACATGGATGGCAAGCCACCCGCCGACATGGCCCTCGCCCAACCGAGCGCACGCGAGAATCACAACGTCGACATCAAATCCGCCGAAGGCTTGATGTCGCTGATCAATGCCGCCATCCGCAACGAGCCGCGGGTACGCGATATTGCCCGCCGAGTGGAGGTGAAGATGACCACCGAAGGGGTTAAGATCGAATTCCAGGAGGGCGAAGGGGGAACCTTCTTCGAGTCCGGGACAGCGAACTTAAAAGCCAATGCGCAACGCATCTTCCAGACCATCGCGCCGATCCTCATCGGCTCGAAGAAGACGCTCGAACTCGAAGGCCATACCGATTCGACGAAGCTCAAGGATCTCAAGTACACCTCCTGGGAATTGTCCGCCGATCGCGCCAATGCCGTGCGCCGCTCGCTTTACGCGGTGGGCGTCCCGGAAAGCCAGATCGTATCGGTGAATGCCAAGGCCGACCGTTACCTCAAGCGCACTGAATCACCGCAATCCCCTGAGAACAATCGAGTGGTCATCCTCATTCCGGTGACCACCCAGTGAGCGGCAGCCGCTGAGTGCCGCAGTCGCTGAGTGCCGCAGTCGCTGAGCGCCGCCTGGGGCTCGCATCTGGCAATCAGGGCTCGCCTGCCACGCTACCGGCCATGCGCCTGTTGCTCCTCTTCTGTCTGCCCTTCACGCTCCTCGCTGCCGAGCTCACCGCCGATCCCGCGGTGCTCATGGGGACCTTCGACAATGGCCTGCGTTATGCCGTGATGGCCAACCAGCAGCCCAAGGACAAGGTCACGCTGCGCCTGCAAGTGCAGTGCGGCAGCTTGCAGGAAAGTGCGCCGCAACGCGGCCTGGCGCATTTCCTCGAGCATCTGGCCTTCAATGGCACCACCAATTATCCTCCTGGAACCCTGGTTGAGCGCCTGCAGCATCTCGGGCTGGCCTTCGGCGCGCACACCAACGCTCATACCTCGTTTGAGGAAACCGTCTACAAGCTCGACCTGCCCGATGCCGCGCCGGAAACCATCGCCACTGGTCTGGGGGTGATGGCCGACTGGGCCGGCGGCATGCTGCTGGAAGCAGGTGAGATCGACAAGGAACGCGGCATCATCCTCAGCGAGCTGCGTGATCGCGATGGCGCCGGACTGCGCCAGGCGCGGGCGCGCTATGGCGCGGATTACGCCGGTACGGTCATCGGCGAACGTCTGCCGATCGGCGTCGCCGAGACCCTCCAGGCCGCCAACCGCGAGCTCATCGCCAGTTATTACGCGGCCTTCTACCGTCCAGAACGGATGGTCATGGTGGTCGTGGGCGCGATCGATCCGCAGGCTGTCGTCGCCCAGCTGCGCAGCACCATGGGAGGGGTGACGGCGCGCGGGACGCCGGTGCCGTCGCCGGACCTCGGCTCGCTGGTCCTCACCGATAAACCGGTGGTCCGCACCCTCGCCGATGCCGAGTCCGAGGACACCGCGATCGCAGTGGTACGGATCATGCCCCTGCCCCGCGCGCGCGATGATCTCGCGCATCGCCGTGATGAGCTGCTGCGCGCCCTCGCCGAAGGCGTGGTCGCACGACGGATCCGTGCCCTGGTCTCGAAGGATCCCGCCTGTCCGCTGCAGGATGGCGGGGCTTTCTCGTATTATTGGGTGGGCTTCACCCATGCCGGGGTGCAGGGCACGGCCAAGCCCAGCCGGGCCCTCGAAGCGCTGCGCGTGTTGGTCCGCGAATACCGGCGTCTGGTGCAATTCGGTCCGACCGTCAGCGAGCTCGCCGTCGAATGCAAAGCTTATGCGACGCAGCTCGAGACCGCCGTGGCGCAGGCCGCGACGCGCACCAATCCGCAGTTGGCGCAAGGCCTCTACACCGCCATGTCCCATCACGAAGTCGTTCTCAGCCCGCAGCAGGAGCGGGATCTGCTCACGCCCATGCTCGCCCAGGTCACGGTCGCCGACATCGTCGAAAGCCTGCAGGCCTATCGCGCCCACCCCGGCCGCGAATCGGTGACCATCCTCGGTCGCGAGGATCTCGGCCCCGGCGCCGATGAGCAGGTCGCACAAGCCGTGGCCCAGGTATGGAGCGAGCCGCTGACCAAGCCCGTCGATCAGGTGCTCACCGCGTGGGCCTATCCCACTGATTTCGAAGGCTCGCGCGTCGCCGGTTTCTGGACTACCGAAAACGATGCCGCCAGCGGCATCGAGGCCCAGACCCGAGGCGGATTGCGCATCCAAAGCAAGAGCACGACCTTCCAGCCCAATCAGATCCTCGTGCAGTTGCGCTTCGAGGCCCCGCTCGCCGGGCGGGCGGCGGGGATCGGCGAACTCATCGAGCGTGGCTTCTTCGCCGGCGGCCTCGGGAAGCATTCCGCCGATGATGAGGCGACGCTGTTCGCCGATTCGAGTGTGCAGTTGCTGGGCATTTCCGTCGGTGAGGATGCCGTCACCCTCGCCGCGACCTGCACGCCCTCGGACTATCAGCGCTGCCTTGAACGCCTGGCGGCGCACGTCATCGATCCCGGCTGGCGCCTGGAAGTCGAAGAACGCATCAAGCAGGCCTGGCTCGAAGAGCTCAAGGCTGCGGTCCTCGATGTCGACACCGTGACCGAACGTACGTTACAGGCACGGCTGGTGGGCAACCAGCCGGCGCGGCGGGCGGCGACCCCGGCCGAGGCCCAGGCGGTGACCTTCGCCCAGGCGCGGGCATGGCTGGAGCCGATCCTGCGCACGGCGCCGTTGACCGTCAGCGTCGTTGGCGACGTGGCCCAGGCCAAGGGCTACCCCGATATCGTCTTCGCCACCGCCAAACGCCAGGCTTTTTCGGCGAAGGTCGCGGATGGTCGGCAGCAGCGCAAGCGCCTCCTGCCGTCACCGCCGATCGCTCCCGGTGAACAGTCGGTGACCGTCACCGCCTCGGTGCCTAAGGCCCTGGTGCGCATCGCCTGGCCCGCTGATGACATCTATGATATCAGCCAGACCCGCCGGCTGAATCTTCTCGCGCAGTGCTTCAATGAGCGCCTGCGCGTGAGGATCCGCGAAGAACTCGGCGCCGCCTATAGTCCGGGGGCCTGGTATGTCCCCGGCGAAGTCTACCGTGGCAGCGGCTGGCTGCAGGCGAGCATCGGTGTTGCGCCGGCGCAGGTGCCGACGGTGCTCAAGGCGACCTGGACCTTGGTCGACGAATTAGCGGCCACGGGCATCGACGAGCCGCTGCTGGATCAGGTCAAAGCGCCGTTGATCAAGGGCCTCGCCGCCCGCCTGCAACGTAACGATTGGTGGCTGAATGCGGTCTTGACGCGGCTCGCGACGCAGCCCTTCCGCCTGGAATGGTCGCGCACTATTCAGGCCGATTTCGCCGCCATCACCGCTCCCGAACTTTCGGCGCTGGCCAAGCAATTCCTCATCAACAGCAAGGCCGTTACGGTCATCGGTACGACCCCGCTAGCGGTACCCGCCCTGGTTTCGCCAACCGTGCCGCCAGTCGTGCCGGCGATGAAATGATTCGCCGCGCTTCGCACTTAGCTGACCGGGCGGAGCCCGAATGCTTGATTGCGCTCGTTTCGCTCGAATTCGCCCAAGGCGGGCAGGGGAGCATCTCGGTTAATGGTCGCGACAGGTAACGACTTGCTGCCTCCGGTCCCGGCGGCGGCCCGTCTCGCCGCTGCCCTCACCCACGATCTGCGCATCGCCGCCGGCCTGTGGGCGATGCTGCTGGGAGCACGCCTTGGACTCCACGCCGGTCTGCATGCTGCCATCGGCAGCAGCGCCACCGGCAGCGATGTGATCCATGCCCTGCTGCAGGGGGCGCGCTTCGATCTGCAGATGGCGATGGTGGCGATACTGCCCTGCCTGACTCTCAGCATGCTGACCAGTAGCTGGACCGGTCCGGGCGGCTTTGCTCATCGGCTGCGCCAACGGGTGCGGACCATCACCTGGGTGGCGGTGGTGTGGAGCACGCTCGTCCTCGGCGTCGTCGATTGGCTCTATTTCAAGGAGTTCGGCGCCCAGTTCGATGCGCATCTCTTCGAGCTCTTGCACGAGGACCTGCGGGCCCTGGCGGCGACGGTGTGGGTGACGTATCCGGTGGTGTGGATCGGCCTGGGTTGCCTCGTCCTGGGTGGTGTGGTGGGTATGAGCGCGCGGTGGGTGGTGGGACGGGGTGGGGAAGCCGCCTGGGCCGCGTGGTTGGGCGGGGTGCGCCGCTCAGGTCAGTGGGCCGGGTTGGTCCTGCTGGTGGTGCTGGTGGTCATCGCCTTGCGCGGCAGCATTGCTCATCGTCCGCTGCAAAGCGGCACGGCGACGGTGACCAACGATCGGACCTTGAATCGCCTGACGCCATCGCTGTGGCATGCCTTGCGCACCGCCACCCGCGATTATCTGGCTCGTCGTGAAGACGAGCGCAGCGGCAGCCAGACTTTTGCGACGGTCGATCTCAGCGCCGCCTGCCGCACGGTGCTGGGGACGGTGCCCGAGGATCGCTCCCTCGATCGCGCCAGCCTGCGGATCGCCGCCGGCCCCTTGGCGACACCGCCCCGGCATATTGTGCTCGTGGTCATGGAGAGCCAGTCCGGCTGGCCGCTGATGGAGGCCCATCGCCAGCTCGGCGTGATGCCGGAATTGGCGAGCCTGGCCGAGCGCGGGACCTCGGTGCAGCGCTTCGTCTCGGCGGGTGGCGGAACGATCTATTCACTAGGGCCGCTGTTCACCGGCATCCCCGATTGCGGCATCGCCCAGACCCTGACTCCGACCACGCGCAGGCCCTTCCCCACCAGCCTGGCGCCGACCTTCCGTCGTCTCGGCTATCGCACGCGTTTCTTCTACGGCGGCTTCCGGGCCTCGAAGCGCTACGGTGATTTCGCGTCCGATCAGGGCTTCGAGGAGGTCTATGGCCAAGCCGAGGTGACGGTGACTCGTCGCCGTAATTCCTGGGGTGTCGATGATGCCGATTTGTACCGCTTCGTCGCGCAATCGCTCGACGATGTCAGGCCGAGCTTTTCAGTGATCCTCACCACCAGCAATCATCCGCCGTTCGAGGTCGACCTCAGCACTACCCCGTTTGATGCTCAGGCCCTCGCCGCCAAGAGCGGGATCCGTGATGCCGAAGCCATCCGCGTGCTTGGTCATCTATGGTACGCCGATCACTGCGCTGGGGCTTTCGTCCGCGCCATCGAGCCACGATTGCCGGGACTGCTGGTGACGCTCATCGGCGATCATTACGGCCGGCGCTTCCTCAGCGGATCACCGAGTCCAGCAGAGCGCACGGCGGTGCCCTGCGTGCTCTATGGACCGGACGTGCTCGCGGGGCAGACCTGTTCGCCGCGCATGGTCGGCAGCCACCTCGATTTGCTGCCGACCTTGATCGAGCTCGCGGCGCCAGCGGGCTTCGCCTATCATGCCTGGGGGCATGATCTCTTCGGTCCGGAAGCCGATTGGAGCATCGGCAATCAAGCCGTAGTCACTCCCTGGGAATGGATCGATGTCTCAGCGGGCACCTCGGCGAAGATGAACAGTATCAGTGATGAGGCCCTCGCCATCAGCCGGGGCTGGTGCCGGGACTATACCGCCCTCGCTTGGTGGCGACTTATTAAAGGATCGGTATTGCCGAGCAAATAAGCCGAAGATGATGCTTTGAGAATATCGACTAGGGGCGAGGGTGTTGACCCATGTATGCATCCATTGTTTTACCCACGTACAATGAGCGCGAGAGCCTGCCGCGGGCCATCGCCGCCGTTCGCCAAGCCCTCGCCGGACGCGAGGATTGGGAGGTCATTGTCGTCGATGACGATTCTCCGGATCGGACCTGGGAACTGGCCCAGGAATTGGGTGCAAGCGATGCACGCATCCGCTGCTATCGGCGCGTTGATCGGCGCGGACTATCTTCAGCGATCATCGATGGCCTGAGTCTCGGTACCGGTGAGCGTCTGCTGGTCATGGATGCTGATCTGCAGCACGATGCGACCAAGATCCCGGCCCTGCTGGCGGCGCTCGATAACGCCGATATCGCCAGCGGTACGCGCTATGCCGATGGCGGTAGCACCGGGCAATGGTCGCGTCGGCGCCTGGCCTTGTCGAAGCTGGCGACGGTCGCCTGCCGCCTGGTGCTGGGCATCCGCGCCAGCGATCCGATGAGCGGCTTCTTCGCCATCCGGCGGCAGGCCTTCATGACCGTAGCTCCGCGCCTCAATCCCCGTGGCTACAAGATCTTCATGGAATTGCTGCACGTCCTGCGCCCGGCGCGGGTGGGCGAGGTGCCGTATGTCTTCTCGCCGCGGATGGCCGGGGTCAGCAAGCTCTCGGGTCAGGTGATCTGGGATTTCGCCCTGTCCCTGGCGGAACTTTTCACCCGCCGGCTGATCAGTGCACGTTTCCTCAAGTATGCCCTGGTCGGTCTGAGCGGCGTGGTGGTGCAGTATGCGGCGTTCTTCCTCGTCTGGCGGCAGGTGGTCGGCGACGAGCTCGGCACGGCCCTCGCCATCGCCTGCGCCGCGCTCTCGAATTACCTCTTCAACAACCGCTGGACCTTCCACGACCGGGCGCATCGTTCCTTCACCGAGATGACCCGCGGTGTGGTGCTGTTCCTCGCCATCTCCGGGACCGGGGCTCTGATCAATCAATCGGTGACCTGGTATCTCCATGACAAGCGCGCCCTGATGCTGAGTCTGGCGATGGCGGCGGGCATCGTCGTCGCCACGGTGTGGAATTATTTCCTCAATCTCGACCTCACCTGGCGCGGACATGCACGACCTGAATAACCCCGTCAAACGTCCGCTGTTGGCTTTCGCCGGCATCCTCCTGGCCTTGTTGCTGGGGTTTGTGCCCGCCCTCGGTCTGCACGATTGGTGGTATCCGGATGAGCCGGATGTGGTGCTGCCGGCGATCGAGATGGCCCGGCGCGCCGATTGGGTGGTGCCGACGCACAACGGCGTCGCCTGGTTGGATTACCCTCCCTTGGCTTACTGGGGCGCGCGCCTTTTCGGCTTGGGCCTGGGCGGCGGCTCGGCCGAAGGCATCACGCCTTTCGCCTCGCGCCTGCCGTCGGTGCTTTTCGCCGGCTTCATGCTCCTCGCCACGTGGCTCATCGGCCGGCGCTTCCTTGGCGAGCGGCCGGCGCTGCTCGCCGCTGGGGTGCTGCTGGCGACGCCGCTGATGTGGTTCCAGATCACCACGATCCAGGCCGACATCGGCTACGCCGGCTTCCAGGCCCTGGGCATGGCCCTCTACCTGGTGGGCGATGCCCGCAGCGGCACTTCCAGCTGCTTTGGGAGTTGGTTGTGGCGCATTGCCGGCTTCGCCTGCTTCGGTGCCGCCATGCTCGGCAAGGGGCCCTTGGGCGTCCTGCTCCCGGGTCTGATCCTGACCTGCTGGCACGTATGGAATCGCGAATGGCGGCGGATTCTTGAGCTCGCGCCACTGGCCCTGGTGTCACTGCTGGTGGCTTTGCCGTGGTACCTCTTCCTGATCAACCGCATCGGCTTCGATACCGTCGCCCACGAGTTGTATCTGCAGAATTTCGATCGCTTTGGCTCGTCGAACCGCGGCCACGGAGGCAAGGGTTTCTTCTATTATTTCTCGCGCATCGCCGCCGATTTTGCGCCTTGGGTGGTGCTGCTGGTCGGGGCCCTGATCCAGGGTGTCCGCACCCGCAGCCAGGATCGTGGGTGGCGACTCCTGGCGATCTGGGCCGTGGTGCCGGTGATTTTCTTCACCTGCGCTTCGACCAAGCGCAATGTCTACCTGCTGCCGATCTACCCGGCGTTCGCCTTGCTGGTCGCGCATTGGCTGATGCGCGCCGAGGGGGCCTGGGCGACCGCCATGCAGACCTGGATGATCCGCCTGCTCAGCGGCGTGCTCGCCATCGCCGGTGTCGCCTTGCTGGTGGCGGGTGCAGCGTGGACGTGGTTACCCTTGCCGGCGAAGCTCAACGCGGAACTGCTGACAGCCTTGCGGCCAGCGGCGTTCGTCCTCGGCATTATCCTCGCTGCCGGCGGCCTGTGGAGCCTGCGCCCGGCATGGTCGGCGACTTCCAGCGGCGCCCGGCTGCCAGCGTGGTATGGCGTGGCCGCGACCATGGTCATCGCCTGGTCGGCGATCATGTGGACGGTGCTGCCACCGATCGACCGTGTACGCACCTATCGCCCGGCGGCGCAGTGGTTGGCGGAGCGCGTCCCGGCGTCTGGCACAGTGGGCTTTTACCAGCCCGGCCGGGAAGCCCCAAAACGTCCAGCGTGGCTCTGCCATCTCGGCGGCCGCACCCTGACGTTCTTCACTACTGCCGAAGCCGCCAGTGCGTGGCTGATCGCGTCCCCCGGCCGCCTGCTGCTGACCAATCGCGAACTCGCGGGGACCCTCAGCGCTCCGGTGGCGCCGCTCATCACCTGGCAGATCAGTTCCGAGACCTGGGTGGTGGTATCGGCCCCAGGACCTGCCCCGGCGCCTTAATTCTCAAGCACGGTGAGCACGAAGCCTTTGAGGTATTCGGTCTCGGGCACCGCCGGCAGCACCGGATGATCGGGGCTGGCGCCGAGGACCGCGTCGAGACGCACGGTGCGTTTGGCATCGGCGGCGGCTTCGACGACATTGGCCAGGAAATCGTCACGCCCAATGTGGTGCGAGCACGAGAAGGTCAGCAGCCTTCCGCCCGGGCGCAGACGGCGCAGACCGCGCAGGTGGAGGTCATGGTAGCCGCGCAGGGCAGCGCTGACTCCGGCGCGGTTGCGGGTGAACGAGGGCGGATCGAGGACCACGACATCGAACTGTTCGCGACGCTCGTCGGCGTCCTTCAGCCAGGCGAAGGCATCGGCGCAGACCGCCGTGAGGCGCTCGCCGACGCCGGCGCGGTTGGCGGCAGCCGTGCAACCGGCGATCGAGGCCGCCGCCTGATCGACGGCCACCGCTCCACGGGCGCCGGCGAGCAGGCCATGCAGCGCGAAGCCGCCGAGGTGGCAGCAGATGTCGAGGATCCGCTCGCCGGGTTTGACCCAGCGTGCGAAGTCCTCATGGGCTTGCTGCTGGTCGAGGTAGGTACCGGTCTTGTGCGGGTCGAGCAGATCGAGGGTGGTTTCGAGACGACCGATAGGGACGGTGAGGATGGTCTGCGCCGGACCGCGCAGTACGCCCGCGCGCTGGGGCAGCCCTTCGAGGGCGCGCACCGCCAGATCGTTGCGCTCAATGACCTGCGTGGGATGCAACAGCTCGTCGAGAATCCCCACACAGATGTCTTGTCGTTGATCCATGCCGACGGTGGTCGACTGTACCACGAGGCGGTCGCGGTACTGGTCGACGATCAGCCCGGGTAGCAGATCAGCCTCGCTCGAGACCAGCCGACGGGCAGGTTTCGAGGTCCGGGCAGCGATCGCGGCGACCAGCCGGCGACGCAGAAAAGCCGCGTCGAGGGGCTCGTCGAGGCGGCTCGCCAGACGCACCGAGATCTGGCTCTGCGCAGAGTAAAAGCCCTTGCCGATAAAACGTTTGCGATGGTCTTCGAGGCGGACCTCGGCACCGTTGGTGAGGCCCTCGAGGCCGCTCAGTTCACTGCGGAAGACCCACGGGTGGCCGCTCAGGCAGCGATGGCTCTGCTTGCTCGCCAGGGTGACGGTGGGAACGCTGCCGAAGGTCATGTGGCGAATCGTCTCAGCCGTTCATTAAATGGAACGACTTGTGCGTTAACTTCGGTCATAGAAGGGGGGCGCATGCTTGGTGACATCCATTCCGATCGCTTGGCGAAGCTCATGGACGTCTCTGCATTGCGCGGAAAAGTCCACGCCGCCAACATTGCCAATCAGAATACCCCAGGCTACAAAGCCCAGGCCGTGGCCTTTGAAGATGCCTTCCGCGAAGCTCTCGTCACCGGTCACGCGCCCGAGGACGTCGATCCGCAAGTCTACACCCCGGCCAGCACCAGCGAGCAGGCCGATGGCAACAACGTCGCCGTCGATCGCGAGGTCCTTGATCAAGCCCAGAACAACACGCTCTACAATCTCTACATCGGATTGGCGCAAGGTCGCAAGAAGATGCTGACCATCGCCATGTCCAGCGCACCTGGAGGTTAATCATGCCCGATCAACTTTCTCTACGGGGTCTTTTCGGCGGTGTCGAGGCAGCTGGTTCGGCGATGAGCGCTGAGCGTCTGCGCATGAACGTCGCCACCGAAAACCTCGCCCACGCCAACGACACTCGGCCGCTCGCCGATGGCAAACCTTACCAACGGCAACGGGT
>JBILBP010000234.1:0-4551 GCA_044353645.1 Planctomycetota bacterium
GCCAAGCAGAAGATCGAAAAAATCATCAAGCGCCTCAAGCTCTCGGAAGAGCTGAAGTCGTCGGGCAATGATCCGCAGTGGATGATCCAGACCTGTGTGCCAGTGATCCCGCCGGACCTCCGTCCGCTGGTGCCGCTGGAAAATGGCAACTTCGCGACCTCGGATCTCAACGACCTCTACCGTCGCGTCATCTACCGCAACAACCGCCTCAAGAAGCTCGTCGAGTTGAATGCCCCGGGCATCATCATCCGCAACGAGAAGCGCATGTTGCAGCAGGCGGTCGACGCCTTGTTCGACAACGGCCGCTGCCAGCGCGCGGTGTTCGGCTCGGGCAACCGCCCACTGAAGTCGCTCACCGACATGATCAAGGGCAAGCAGGGTCGCTTCCGCGAAAACTTGCTCGGCAAGCGCGTCGACTACTCGGCCCGCTCGGTCATCGTCGTCGGACCGCGCCTCAAGCTGCACCAGTGCGGCCTGCCCAAGGCGATCATCCTTGAGTTGTTCCAGCCGTTCATCATCCGGGCTCTCAAGGAGCGCGGCTACGCTGAAACGGTCAAGGCCGCCAAGCGCAAGCTCGAACGCCGCGACGAAGAAGTTTGGGAAGTCCTCGACGATGTCATCAAGGGCCGCGTGGTGATGTTGAATCGCGCGCCGACCTTGCATCGCATGGGCATTCAGGCCTTTGAACCGGTGATGATCGATGGTAACGCGATCCAACTGCATCCGCTGGTGTGCGCCGGTTTCAACGCCGACTTCGACGGTGACCAGATGGCCGTCCATCTGCCGCTGTCGATCGAAGCCCAGACCGAAGCCCGCGTGCTGATGCTGTCGACCAACAACATCTTCAGCCCGTCCAACGGCAATCCGATTATCTCTGCTGACCAAGATATTGTTCTTGGTTGCTACTTCCTGACCCTCGCCAAAGAAGGCCAGCCTGGCGAAGGCAAGATCTTTAGCGGCTTCGAAGAGTCGTTGATGGCCCTCGATGCCGGCGTCGTCAACCTGCATTCGCTGATCCGCATCCCCTTGAAGAAGGGCATGCGCATCGACGACGGCGGCCCGGTCAAGAAGACCCTCGACAAGGACCAGCTGATCGAGACCACCGTCGGCCGCTACGTGTTCAATCACGCGCTGCCGGTCGGTATGCCGTTCTACAATAAGCAGCAGGACAAGGGCGGCTTGCGCAAGGTCATCGCCGACTGCTTCGAGTACCTCGATCGCCGCAGCACCATCGTGGTGCTCGACACCATCAAGGAGCTCGGATTCAAGTACTCGACCTTGTCGGGCATCTCGTTCGCCGCTTCCGACCTCTACGTTCCAGAAGAAAAGGGCGCCGTGGTCGGCGAGGCCGACAAGAAGGCCATGAAGTTCCAGAAGGCCTACCAGCGCGGTCTGATCACCGCCTCGGAAAAGCATCGCAACATCGTCGAGACCTGGACCCACGCGGTCGAAGAGCTCTCGAGCAAGTTGATGGAGAAGCTGCGTGACGATAAGCGTCACGGCGTCGACTACATCAACCCGGTGTACGTGATGGCCAAGTCCGGTGCCCGTGGCTCGGTGGCCCAGGTCCGTCAGCTCTGCGGTATGCGCGGTCTGATGGCTAAGCCCAACGGCGAAATCATCGAGACCCCGATCCGCGCCAACTTCCGCGAAGGTCTGAAGGTTCTCGAATATTTCACCTCGACGCACGGTGCCCGCAAGGGCCTCGCCGATACCGCGCTCAAGACTGCCGACTCGGGTTACCTGACGCGCAAGCTGGTCGACGTCTCGCAGGACGTGATCGTCAGCGAAGTCGACTGCGGCACGGTCGGCGCGGTCACCAAGGCCGTCGTCTACGATGGTGACGTGATTAAGGTCAGTCTCGCGGAAGCGATCACCGGCCGTACGGCCCGCGACACGATCGTCGACATCATCACCGATGAAGTCATCGTCCGCGAAAACGAGATCATCTCGTCAGACAAGGCGAAAGCCGTCGAAGCCCTCGGCTTCGAAAAGATCCGTGTGCGCAGCCCGTTGACCTGCGAAGCCAAGAAGGGCATCTGCATGAAATGCTACGGCATGGACCGCTCGCGCGGCATGGCCGTCGAACACGGTGTGGCGGTTGGCATCATCGCCGCCCAGTCCATCGGCGAGCCGGGCACCCAGCTCACCATGCGTACCTTCCACATCGGTGGTGTGGCCAACGCCAAGGCCGAAGAGACCACCTACAAGGCGCGCAAGGCCGGTAAGCTGGTCTACGAAAACCTCCGCATCGTCGTCAACTCGGCCTCGGAATCGGTGGTCCTCAACCGCAACGGCGAGCTCGCCATCCACGACAAGAACGCGCGCGTCATCGAGCGCTTCAAAGTCCCGGTCGGTTCGAAGATGATTGTCGCCGACGGCGAGATGCTCGAAAAGGGCCAGCTCATCGTCGAATGGGAAGCTTCGAGCATCCCCATCCTCAGCGACATCGGCGGTACCGTGCGCTTCGAGCACGTGATCCCGGAAGTGACGATGCGCGAAGAGCGCGACAATGTCACCGGCATCATCAACCGCATCATCCTCGAAGGGAAGGGCGACCTGCATCCGCAGGTGGTTCTCGAAGACGACAACGGCAAGCCCATTGCGCACTATCCGGTGCCTGAAAAAGCGACCTTGCGCGTCACCGAGGGCTTGAAGATCACCGCCGGTACCCTGCTCGCCTCGACGCCCCGCGAAATCGCCGGCACCCATGACATCACCGGCGGTCTGCCGCGCGTCACCGAGCTCTTCGAAGCCCGGCCGCCGAAGGATCCCGCGGTCATGGCCGAGATCGATGGCGTCATCGACTTCGGTGAACGCAAGCGCGGCAAGCGCATCATCATCATCCGTGGTGATTCGGGTACCGAAGTCGAGCACTCGATCCCCCAGGGCAAGCACTACCGCGTGCACAAGGGTGACCGCGTCAAGGCTGGCGACGCTCTCGTCGACGGCGTGCTCGTGCCCAAGGATCTGCTGCGCGTGGTTGGCGACGAAGCGTTGCAGGAATACCTGCTTGCCGAGATCCAATCGGTGTACCGTGCGCAGAACGTGCGCATCGACGATAAGCACATCGAGACCATCATCCGTCAGATGCTGCGCCGCGTCGAAGTCAGCGATGCTGGCGACCTGCCGTACCTCCAGGGTCAGCTGGTCGACAAGGTCGAGATGCGCGAGGCCAATCAGCGCGCGATCGCCGAAGGCAAGCGCCCGGCGACCTATGAGTCCAAACTCATGGGTATCACCCGCTCGGCGCTGAACAGCGAGTCCTTCATCTCGGCGGCTTCCTTCCAGGAAACCACCAAGGTCCTCGCCGATGCCTCGCTGGCTGGTCGACGCGACGGCTTGCTCGGTCTGAAGGAAAACGTCATCTTGGGTCACCTGATCCCGTGCGGTACGGGCTTCGGGATCTACAAGAACATCAAAATTGAAAAGAGCGGAAAGCCGGTTGTCATTCCGGAAGTCCCCGCTATTGTCCGCCCCCCCGTTCTGCAGGAGCCCGTAAGTGCCCACGATTAATCAGTTGATCCGTAAGGGCCGCGAAATGGCCCCGAACCGTACGAAGAGTCCCCAGCTCGAAGGCAACCCCTTCAAGCGCGGCGTCTGCCTCCAGGTCAAGACCATGACCCCGAAGAAGCCGAACTCGGCCTTGCGCAAGATCGCCCGCGTGCGTCTGAGCAATGGCAAAGAGATCACGGCCTACATCGGTGGCGAGAAGCACAACCTTCAGGAGCACAGCCTGGTGCTGATCCGCGGTGGTCGCGTGCACGACCTTCCCGGCGTGCGCTACCACATCGTCCGTGGCAAGCTCGACTGCCAAGGCGTCCAGGGCCGTATGCAGGCTCGTTCGCAGTACGGCACCAAGCGGCCGAAGAAGAAGTAATCAACATCACCAATTACAGTACCTCCGGTCTGCATGACCGGATACAGGGAAAGTCTCTATGACTCCAGATCTCAATTCTCCGGACATGCTTGACGATCAAGCCGAAGTTCAGGTTAACGAAGACGGTTCGATTACGCTCGCGCAGAGCGGGATCGCCGCCAAGGGCCCGGCTCCGATGCAGTGGGTTGGCGGCAACCTCAAGCCGGACACCCGTTTTGGCTCGCTGGTGGTGGCCAAATTCGTCAACTGCCTGATGTACGATGGTAAGAAGTCCACCGCCGAAGCGGTGTTCTACACGGCCATGGATCAGATCGCTGAAAAGCTCAAGTCTGATCCCTTGCCGGTTTTCGATCAGGCGCTTGAGAATGCCAAGCCGCTAGTCGAAGTCCGCTCGAAGCGCGTTGGCGGCGCCAACTACCAGGTGCCCATCGAAGTCAGCCGCAAGCGTCAGCAGACCCTCGCCATCCGTTGGATCCTCGAAGCGGTGCGTAACCGCAAGGGTCGCCCGACGGCTGAGAAGCTGGCCCAGGAACTGGTCGACTGCTACAACAAGAGCGGCACGACCATCCAGAAGCGCGAGAACACCCATCGCATGGCCGAAGCCAACAAGGCTTTCAGCCACTTCGCATAAACTGGGGTTGGGGCCCCAGTTGGTCGATCCGGCGCAACGC
>JBILBP010000235.1:0-4546 GCA_044353645.1 Planctomycetota bacterium
CGGTGCGCCTCGGCCGGCACCGGTTCTCGTTGAATGCGACGCCCCTGGAGCTGACTTTGTTGCCGCGTAGGAACGCCGAGGGCGTCCCCGGGCTGGTGTTCCATCTCACCGGTACCGAGTACGAGCGACCGGTGCCGGCGAACGAACTCGCCGGCACCCAGGCGTTCTGGGAATGGCCGTCGGAAGCCGAGACCGCCAGCGTCGCGAAGGCCGAATACCTCGCCTGGAACGTTGTCGAGCAGCTGGCGCAGGTACCGGCCGCGGGCGTCGATGAAGCGGCCATCGTCCGCGTCATCCACGATTTCACCGTCGCCCATTCCGATCACGGCTATGAACGTGGAATCCATGATGCGGACGCGCTGAAGCTGGTGCGGGCGATGATCCACCTGCGCGCCGCCGGCGGTCTGCTGGCGACCCCCGCCACCGATCGCGCCCTGGCGCAACGTGCCTGGGCCGAGCGTGTCGGGCATGCTGAGAAAGCCGAGGAAGCTCTCGCGACGCGCTGCCGGGCCTTGGCGGAAGTGCACCGCCGCCTGGGCAAGGAGCCGCTCCCCGAATTGCTGGCGGTGCGTGAGCGCTGCACGGCGCTGGCCGGCACCGCCGCCGCCGGCGCGTATCTGCATGCGGAACTGGCGCGCGGCAATCAGCCGGTCTTCGTCCGTTCGGCAGCGGCGGCGACCTTGTGCGAACGCTTCCAGGCCTGGTGCCATGATCAGCTGACGGCGGCTCCCATTGCCGACGAGCAAGTGCTGACGGCGTGGGTGCGGACCTATGCCGAGCGTCACGCACCCGAGCTGAGCGAAGCGGTGCCTGAAGTCGTCGTCGAGCTGCTGCATCCGCAGCTCGGGCGCGAAACCGTTAGCGTGGCGACAACCGTGGTCGTCGAGGGCTTGCTGAGCACCCATGCGCGGATTCACGAAGGCCGCTGCGAGCTGCGGCTCACCGAGATGGTGGCGCGGCTGACCGACCACCAAACCGTGCATGTTCCCGCTTATCGCGCCTATCAGGCCGCCCGCGCACGGGTCGTCGCGGCTGAACGCCAACGCCTGCGCTTGCAGGATTTCAAGCCGCAGGTGCTAGCAAGCTTCGTGCGCAACCGGTTGATCGACGAGGTCCTGCTGCCCTTGATCGGTGACAATTTCGCCAAGCAGATCGGCGCCCTGGGGGCCGGCCGGCGCACCGATCAGCAGGGCCTGCTATTGCTGATTTCGCCGCCGGGTTACGGCAAGACCACGCTCATGGAGTACGTCGCGTCGGTCCTCGGCCTGGTGCTGGTGAAGGTCAACGGCCCGGCCCTCGGTCATCTGGTGACCAGTCTCGATCCGGCGGCGGCGCCCGACGTCGCCGCGCGTCAAGAGGTCGAGCGCATCAATCTGGCCTTCGCCATGGGTACCAATGTGCTGCTTTATCTCGACGACATCCAGCACACCTCGTCGGAACTGCTGCAGCGGTTCATTTCGCTGTGCGATGGTACGCGGCGCGTGGAAGGCGTCCGCGATGGCCAGCCGACGACCTTCGATCTGCGCGGAAAGCGCTTCGTGGTGTGCATGGCCGGCAATCCCTATACCGAAAGCGGCGCCCGCTTCCGCATCCCGGACATGCTCGCCAATCGTGCCGATACCTGCAATCTCGGCGACATCGTCGGGGGGGCGGCCGAGGCCTTCGCTTATTCCTATATCGAGAATGCCCTGGTGGCGCATCCCGCCTTGAAGCCCTTGGCGGCGCGCTCACCGGCCGATGTGCAGCGTCTGCTGCGCCTCGCGAGCGGTGAGGAGAGCGTCCTGAGCGAGTTGGAGCATCCTTATACCGCCAGCGAGATCTCCGAACTGGGGCAGCTGTTCGCGCACCTCGTGCGCATCCAGCAGCACCTGCTCATGGTCAATCAGGCCTATATCGCCTCGGCCGCCCAGGCCGACGCCGATCGCAGCGAGCCGCTCTTTAAGCTGCAGGGTAGCTACCGCAACATGGGTAAGCTCACGGCGCGGGTGGCGGCGACGATGACCACGGCCGAGGTCGAGGCCCTGATCCTCGATCATTACCGCCAGGAATCCCAGACCCTGACCCAGGGCGCGGAGGCCAACCTCCTTAAGCTCAAGGAGCTCTTCGGATGGTTGGCGGACCCCGCCGAGCGCGCTCGCTGGACCGAGATCTGCCGAGGATTCGCGCGCCGCACGGAACTTGCCGGCGCTGATGATCCGCTCGCGCATGCGGTCTTGCAGTTGTCCAAGCTGGTGCAGGGCGTGACCGCGATCGCCGAGACCTTGGGTCGGCCTGCGCTCGTTCCTGAAATACCCAAGCCACCGGAGGTGAAACTGGAAGTGATCAATACGCTTCCGTCCCATTATGCTAAACTCTACGAGCACCATCTGCAGGTCTTGGAGACGAGCCTGATCCCGGTGCTCGAGCTGCTGACGAAATACACCGGCGGCCAGGCCAAGGCCCGTGCCGAACTCGCCAGCGTGGCCGGGGAGATGCGCGAGGTGCTGGCGAAGCATCGCGATTTGCAGCGCATTAAATTGGAGCGTCGACCGGAGGGCTGAGCTTTTATTCGCCTGCTATTCGCCTGCTATTCGCCTGCTATTCGCCTGCTATTCGCCTGCTATTCGCCTGCTATTCGCCTTCGGTGCGGCGGAAGAATCCGCCCAGGCCGCGGCCGACGGTGGTGGTGATGCCGGCTCCCGGAATCAGGCGCCAGAGTTCGCCGTGACCTTCCTTGTCATGCGGCAGGTCGCGCAAGGCTGGCAGCAGGCGGATGGCCACGATCACCGCCGGCAAGCGGCACAGCATGCTCACCAGGAACAAGGTATGGAAGACGCTGCCGGTGATGATCGGCAGCCATCCCGAGCCCAGCAGCAAAGTCCCCAGGCCGCTGCCGAGGACGATGCAGGTCATGACTACGCTCTGATGCCAGCCGATCAGTTGCGCGCGCTGCTGCGGATCACGATGGCAGGAGAACAGCAGCGGGCCGACGGCGATCTCGGCCAAGCACCAGGCAACGCCACTGAGAATTTCGAAAAGCACGATCACCCACAACGTACTGGTCACGACCCAGCCGATGGGAATCAACACGATCATGACCACCGCCAGGCGGAGGACGGCGGCCGGCCCATGCAGATCGACGAGCTTGCCGGCGGCCGGATAGGTCACCAGGCGGGCGATGGTCGAGGTGTAGATGAGCAGGGTGAAGGTGAAGGGTTCTTCGGCGAGTCCGAGGCCGCCGTGCTCCTTCGTCGCCAGCATGTACGAAGCGAAGAACGGTCCGGCGATCATCACCCCGAAGTGCAGCAGCGACCACACCAGGGTCCAGCGCCCGAGCGGCGACTGCGGCATGGTTTTGACGAAATGCCAGAAACCCCCGTATTCGGGCTGCAGGCGAGCCGAGGCATGCTCGAGCAGGTCAGGACGCTTCGGGGGATCGGCTTGGCGCCAGAGCATGGCAATGCTCGCCGTGCGACTGATGACGGCTACCGCCAAGACTACCTGCAGTCCCCAGGGGCCTTCGGTCAGCGGCAGGAAATGCAGGATGCCAGCATAGGTTCCGGCGCAGGCCAGACGGCTGGCGTGGAACACGCGCAAGCGCCGGCCGGTATAACGCCCTTGCACCGAACGTGGAATCAGGCCGCCCATCCACGCCACCCACGACGGGCCGCCGATCGTACCCACCGCGCCAATGCCGACGATGAGCACCACCGCCAGGGGCACGGCCCAGGTCGTGTCCGGCGCATGCAGGGGGACCGACAGGGCCGCCAAGGCCAGGCATTGGATGATGGAGGTGATGACGCTCGCGCGCTTATTGCCGCCGAGGAGGTCGATGATGCGCCGGGCGACCGGCCCCATGCCGATGCCGATGACCTGGGGGATGATGGTGAGCAGGCCGATGGCCGCCGCCGCCGCCCCCAGTCGGGTCTGCAGCAAGGGCACCAGCCAGGTTTCGGTGGCGGCGAACATGCCGCCGACCACGAGGGCTTCATGGACACCGAACCTGAGACCCTCGCGGAGCATGCCCCGCGGACGACGCTCGATCGACATAGGTGATGGTTATCGGCCAGCGGGCGGTCAGGCCAAGTGCGTGTGTAGCCCCGCATAGCGTACCGCGGCGTTGATCCTGCCCGACTCGTCGAACGGGTGGGTCATCACTTGCCCTGCAGTGCTTGTTCCAAATCGGCAATGAGATCATCGGCCGACTCCAACCCCACGCTCAAGCGGATGAGGTTCTCGCGGATGCCCAGGGCGGTGCGCTCTTCCGGGGTCTTGTCGTAGTAGCTCATCAGCGCCGGTTGTTCGATCAGCGATTCGGGACCACCGAGGCTGGGGGCGAGGAAGGGGATCTCGCAGGCATCGATCATCCGCGAGCAGTCTTCGAGCGTGCCCTTGAGCGTGAAGCTGATCAGCGAGCCGAAGCCCGCCATCTGCTTGACTGCGATGGCGTGCGCCGGGTGCGAGGGCAGGCCGGGGTACCATACGCGTTCGACTTTGGGGTGGCCTTCGAGGAACGTGGCGATGCGCAGACCGCTCGCGTTCTGGTGGCGCATGCGCACGGCGAAGG
>JBILBP010000236.1:0-4527 GCA_044353645.1 Planctomycetota bacterium
CTGGTACTCGAACGCATCTATCGCCACCCCTATCGCACCTGGTTGCTCGAATTTCCTGCCGGCGGAATCGAGCCGGGCGAAGATCCGTTGACGGCGGCGGCCCGCGAACTCGGTGAGGAAACCGGCTATCGTGCCGGCAAGCTCACCCGTCTGGGCAGCATGGAGGCGATGCCTGGCCTGTTGCGCATGCGCCTGACCTATGTTCTCGCCGAAGATTTGCAGCCAGGAGCGACCCTCGCCCTGGAAGCCATGGAAATGCTCGAGGTTGTCAAGGCCACGCAGGAACAGGCCTGGAACCACGCTGAGGAGCCCTTGGCCAGTTCGTTTCTGACTACGGGATTGCTGTATCTGAGCCGTTATCTGGCGAGGAATAGTTGAGACGGCGGCCAGCGAGTTTGAACTCCTAATAAACGCAGTTGCGGCCCAATGCCGTTTCCTCACCCACCATCACACTCACGCAGCTGCAGTGGTCGGGATTTCATGAATCCCTCTCGTCCGAATTGTAAGAGGCATTGGCGAGTCCGATCACGGCAAAACGGTCAGGTAGCGCTGCTATTTACCCGTCTTGCCGCCTTGGATCTGCCGCTCGATACCTTCGTCACCCTCGGTCATCTATTCCCGACCGACTTAGAGCCTGGCGCGGTCGAGCATCGCACCGAGGAAGGTACGTCGGGTTTTTTTTCCGATCAGAGCATATTCCGGCTCGCCCCCGGCGAGCACCGCCGAGCAGTCATGGATGATCTCGTCGGTATTCTGGTAGCGTTTGTCCGGCTGGAAGTCCATGGCATGGAGAATGATCTGGGTCAGTCCCTGGGCAGACGATGAGGATCCCAGGTCGAGGTGCGGAGGCTTGGTCGCAGTCAGCAGATGCGAGAGGATCTCTTCGGAACTGCTGCCGTCGAATGGAGCCTTGCCAGTGGTCACATACCAGAACGAAGCCCCCAGGGAGTAGATGTCGCTGCGCGCGTCGAGCCCCTGATGGTGGATCTGCTCCGGTGCGAGGTAGCTCGGCGTCCCGGCAATCACATCATCGGTGGGCACCTCGTTGGCGGGCACGGCTACGCCGAAATCGGAGATGCGGGGGGTGCCGTTGAGCTCCATCAGCACATTCGCCGGCTTGATGTCGCGATTGATGTAGCCGGCATCGTGGATCGCGCCCAGGCCGGCGGCGCAATTGCGCAACAGCACGAGAGCGCCTTCATCGCGCATCGGTCCATGCTTGAGGATCTGGCGCTGCAGGTCGCCACCGCTGATCAGCTGCATCGCCAGGTAGGGGCACTGCCCGACCACGCCGGCATCGTACAAGGTCACCACATTGGGATGGTCGATGGCGCCCATGACCCGCGCTTCACGCATGAACGCAGCAATGAGAGCGGTGCTGATGCCCTCGCGGGCGGCGTATTTCGGGCTGACGATCTTGAGGGCCACGCGGCGCTTGATGGAGGTGTGCTCGGCCTCGAAAATGACCCCCTTACCGCCTTCCGCGAGGATGTGGGAAAAGGTATAACTACCGAAGCTCTGAGCGATATCCGGGAACCCGCGGCGTGGCGCTGAAGAGTCGTCAGCCATGGTCCGATTTTGGTCGGCAACGTCGATCGGCAGCCGGGCTCGTCCAGTGCGGCTGTTTAAGTGACATCATTTACGAAGCGTAAGAGTCCATTTATTGAGCCGCAAGTACTGGTTTCTTTGCTGGCTTGTGTCTATGTACCAAGGGGCTTGGCTTCATCGTGGAAATCCTAGGATGCCACGATGTCCGACGTTGACGTCCTGACGGTTCCCGGGGTGACCGGTGTGGCTCCCGAGGAGTCGGCTCTCGATCTCGGTTATACCGTTTCCATCGACGCGTTCTCGGGACCGCTGGATCTGCTGCTGTTCTTGGTCCGCAAGTCCGAGCTCGACATCATCGATATCCCGGTGGCGACGATCACCGATCAGTTCGTGGCCTTGATCGTGATGTGGCAGCAGCAGGGCGAGCTTGATCTTGAGGTGGCTGGCGACTTCATCCTCATGGCTGCGACCTTGATCGAGATCAAGGCCCGCACCATCGCCCCGCCGCCGCTCGATGACGATGAGAAGACCAGCGAGGATGACGACGACGGGCTTGATCCGCGCGCGGATTTAATCGGCAAATTGCTCGCCTACCGGCGCTTCAAGGAAGCGGTCGGTCTGCTCACTCAGCTCGAAGCCCAACGCCAGCAGCGCGTGCTGCGCCAGACCCGCGAGGAGATCCCCGAAGATCCGGAAGAGGCTGCTGGCATCGACCTCGGCGAACTCGACGTCACGCAGTTGAGCAATCTCTGGAACACCCTGCTCACGCGCATCGGTGGCGGCGGTCCGCGGACGGTGATGAAGGATGAGATGCCCATCGAGGGCAGCATCCGCAAACTCAGTGCCCGCGCGAGCGCCGAGAAGAAGCTTACCCTGCGTCAGCTGTTTGCCGCCGAAGAGACCTTGCAGGGCCGCATCTCGATGTTGATGGCGACGCTCGAATGCACACGGCAGCGCATCGTCTTCTCGCAGCAGCACGAACAGTACGCCGATGTCGAGATGAGCTTTCGCGAGGAGTCCGAGCGCGCGATTACGGTGGTGACCTTTCCCCCCGACGAACCAGGGAAGAAGCGCCGCCGCCGACCTCCGTTGGTGACCTATCAGGCGGCCGTGCCGCTGCCCGCCGATGACCTCGACGAGACCAGCGAGGCCCCCGAGGAAAAGCACGAGACCGACGAAGAACGTTTCTTGCGCGAGCTTAACGATGCCTGTGATCTGGACGGCGTCTTGGCACGGGTCGTCGATGTCGAGAAGGGTTTTCAGGCCTATTGGGACGAGCTGCATCCCCCAGCTGCGCCGGTGGTGGTCGAGGCCGTCGCGGTCGTGGCGGAAGCATCTTCAGCATTGATCGTTGAAAAAGCCTCGGAGGTCGTCGCCGCGTCACCCATAACCCCGGATCCAGTGTCGAGTCCGTCGGCGGAGGTCGCGCCCGCAGCAGAGTCGGCCGTCCAGGTACTGCCGGCACCCGCCAACGAACCCAACGCCGACCTCCCGCCTACGGTCCTGCTCGCCGCTAGCGAACCGCCGGCAAGCCCCGTGGTCGAGACCGTGGCTGAGCCGGGGTCAGCCGAGCCCGTGGCCAGCTCTGGCGAGTTACAGGCACGCACTCCGTCGGCACCCGAATCCGTCGTAGCGGCGATTGCAGAGGAGCCGGTTGCTGCTGAGCCAGTGGCAGTCGAATCGGTGGCAGTCGAATCGGTGGCAGTCGAATCGGCATTAAGTGAGCCAGTGGCCCTGGAACCAGTGGCCCTGGAACCAGTGGCCCTGGAACCAGTGGCCCTGGAACCAGTGGCCCTGGAACCAGTGGCCCTGGAACCAGTGGCAAGCGAACCACCAACACCGGCACCAGAGGTGACGGAGTTAGCGGCGATGGATGTGCCCGCAGAGGTGATGCCCATGCTTGAGTCTGAGGCGAACACGCCTCAGGCTAACATGGATCATCCTGAGCTCGTGGCCGAGACGAGCTCCTCCGTTGAGACGTTTACCGAGCCTCTGGCTGAGCCGACGTCGGTATCATTAATCGAGTCCGACCTCGAGGCTTGTGCCGAGCGCGCAATCGTTGAGACGGTGGCCGAGGATGTCACCGTCGCAGTCGAAGCGATCGCGGCGCCCGTGGTTGAAAATGCCCATCTCGAAGATGCTCCGGTTGCGGAGCAGAGCAGCGAAGTCCTCGCGCTTGCGATCAGTAACGAACCCGTGATCAAGGTGGAGATCGAGATCGGCGCCGAGGCTCACGCAGCCAACTCCGACGAGATTCCCGAAGTGCCCCTGGCGGAGGCTTGTACGCATGCCGACGCGATCAGCCTGCAATCGTCGGCAGACGATGTCCTGCCGCCTGCGCCGCTCGAAGAGCCTGTTGCCAGCAGCGACCAGGGACCAGCGACCAGCGACCAGGGACCAGCGACCAGTGACCAGGGACCAGCGACCAGTGACCAGGGACCAGCGACCAGCGACCAGGTAGCAGCGACCAGCGACCAGGGACCAGCGACCAGCGACCAGGGGCCAGCGACCAGCGACCAGGGTCCAGTGACCAGCGACCAGGGACCAGTGACCAGCGACCAGGGGCCAGCGACCAGCGACCAGGGTCCAGTGACCAGCGACCAGGGACCAGTGACCAGCGACCAGGGACCAGTGACCAGCGACCAGGGACCAGCGACCAGCGACCAGGCACTCCAGCCAGTCTCCGAAGCTTTGCCACAGTTCCCAGAGCGAGTGAGCTCCGAAATGGCGCCCTCGCCGATCAAGCCCGACGACCAGGTTCGTCGTCCGTGGTCGCGGACGTTATGGGTCACGCTGGCCGGCCTCACCGGCGGTACCTTGGCCGGTTGGTGGGTGAGTGCGCAGACGCCGCTAGCGCTGCCGTTGCCGGTCATCTCTCCGCCATTGCCGGTGTCGTCGCTGCCCGTCTCGCTGCCCGTCTCGCTGCCGATCCTTCGCGTTCCCAGCGTACCGCCCTCGGCGGAGCTGCTGCAGATCGCC
>JBILBP010000237.1:0-4526 GCA_044353645.1 Planctomycetota bacterium
CGATGGACGGTTGCCCTGCCACACCAGGAGATCCCAGGCGATGCCGGCGAACATCGCCCCGGCAACCCCGAGGCTGACGCCAACGATGCGCACGCCACCCAAGAGCATGCCCGCCGCTCCCGAGATCGTGACCCCCACGAGCAGACCGGAAGTGGTGGAATCGGTCAGCAACGCAGAGTACCAGGACATGAACGGGATTTGAAGATGACTTCACCCCTGCTACAAGTCCGGATTACGCCATACGAATACACCAAAGAATGGAGCGCGGGGAATTCCCGCGCTCCTCATCCGTTCTCAATCTATATGCCACCGAGAATGTTCAGGCACGGCCGCTGATCTTCATCTTGGCATACGATTCGCCGCCCGAGATGCGGTAGAGCATCGGTGCCATGCGGTCTTTGCCCTCGGTGAATTCGGGCGTGCCTTCCCAGCGGAAATTCTGCACGTTGGTGTAATCGCTGAAGTACTGCCAGCGCCGCGTCGGCAGGTTGCGCACCATGTGCATGTGGTTGGCTGGGCAGCCGTACTTGGTGATCGAAGCGGGAATCTCCTTGAAGGTGATCCAGGTATGCGGCCACGAGTACGACGAAGCATGGCAGAATGCCTCGGCGATGGGCTGCGGCAGCTCGACCGATTCTGCCTCGCCCTGGATCATGGTAAACATGCCGGTGAGGTCGCTGTAGGCCAGACGACCCGCCTGGCATTCGATGCCGCCGGGGGAAATGTAACCGGTCGAAAAACCGCCGCCGGGGAAGTAGTGCTTGTAGACCTCGAAGAGCATCGAGTCGCTGCACCAGTCGAGCGAACCTGAGCCGGAATTGTCCATGTCGATGGTCCCGCGCAGCATGTACGCCGACTTGGGATCGAGACGGATGCCGAGCTCATCGGCCTTCTTCTGGATCTCCCAGGGCTCGTAGACCTTGCGGTAATCGGCGAAAAGGATCGGCTCGCCGCCGGTGAGGGCACTGTAGCACATCATCGTCAGCAAACCCTGGACATCGTTCTCGGTCGCAAATGGCAAGGCGGCCTTCTTGCCCTTGTGATCGAAGGTCGAATTGAACAGGGCTTCGGCGATGTCGGCGCAGGCCATCGGCGTGCCCTTCTTGTCCGAGCCCCACGCCAACTGACTGGTCCAGCCGCCACCGATGCAGTTGAGGTCCTGCATGTAATTGCGCAGGATGAGGTAGAGCTTCAGTTCTTCTTCGAGCTTGGCCTTGTGCTCGGCGGTGAGCGGCTTGGGTTTGACCTTCGCGGGGTCGCTGTAGATCGGGCTCTTTTTGGCGCAGATCGACTCGATGTCGGGATAGATCTTATTCTTCCACTGCACGTCGACGGTCCACTTATAGAGCTCCTTGAGCTCCTTCGGATCATAGCCGCCGCCCTTGAGGATCATGTCTGAGAACAGCTTCATCGACTCGCGCACGCTCTCGACGCCGAAGAACTTGCGCGTCGCGTGGACGTGGTTCATGGCGGTTTCCATCTGCATGGAATCGGTGTCGGCGGCCAAGAAGCGCTTGCCGCGCAGCCACTGAGCGGCAGTCATGGCCCACACCAGATCGATGATCTCGGCCTTGCTCTTGTCGTCAAAATCGGGGTTCTGGCCGACCTCCGGCATGTTGCCGATCATCGCGTGGCACAGGCGACCGGTCTGAGCGTAGGCACCCACGACCGCGTCGACGCCGACCACGCCGGGCTTCGGGGCATTGTTGCCGGCGATGCAGCATAGCGGTGCAACGGGGAAGTGCGCGGTCAAGGCGATCGCGGTCTTTCCCGGATAGAACCAGGTGTCGGGAACGATGGCGATGACGTCGACACCGGCATTCTTGAACTCGTAGGCGATGGCGTCGGCATCGGCTTCGTTCTCGACTGTGCGGCTGGCGACGTAGATGCCCGGCCGGCCGCTCTTAGCGTTGATGGCGCCAGGCAGCTTGATCGCGGTCATGATCTTGGCGGTCATGGCGCAGATGTTCTGCGCGCGTTCGCGACTGGGATCGTCGATGCGCGGATCGCACGGTGCGAAGATGCCGATAACCGGCACGGAGTTCGAGGATGGTTTCTGGATGAAGCCCATGGAGGTAGGTTCCGCAGAGGGTGGATTTCCTGTATTATACCCACCGGGAATCCTCTGCTATGTCCAGCAGCGGTAGACTTGTATCCATCAGCGGCATCCTGAGGTCATGGAAGCCCCGTCGTGCAAGATTCTCTTCGCCAATCAGCTGGTGATCGACCAGCGTTGGGCATGGCGTCTGTCGGATCCGTTCTGGCGCCTGTACTTCAATCGCGATCCGGGCTCGGCCATCGTCCGCCAGGGCCGGCGCCAGATCCTGCCCCCCTATCGCGCCGCCCTGGTGCCGGCGTGGTGCGATGCGCGAGGGACGTGCAGTAGTCCGGTACGGCACTTTTACATCCATTTCGAGACCCCCGGCCTGCCCGATGCGTGGATCCGTCGCAGCTGCCCCGACCCCTTGCTGCTGCCCGAGGATCAGGTCCTGCGCGACCTCCTCGATTCCTTGGCCAGCGAAGAGCCCGGCCGCGTCGGTTGGCACCTGCGCGTACAGAGCGCCGCCGCCTGGGCCCTGGCGCGGGGGCTCGAACAGGTCGACACCAGCACCTTGCCGGCGATGAGTCCGCAGGTCGATGATGCGGTGGTCGCGCTCGCCCTGCGGACGATCGAGAAGCGTCTCGCCGATCCCCTCACCATCGCCGCCCTGGCGGCGCCATCGGGGTTGTCAGAGGATCACTTCGCCCGGCGTTTTGCACGCGTCACCGGACGCCCGGCGATGCGCTGGCTGCAGGAACGACGCATCGCCGCCGCCGCCGATCAGCTGATCCATTCGCGCACCGCCCTCGACGATATCGCGCGCGCCACCGGCTTCGCCAACCGTTTCCATTTCACGCGCATCTTCACCCGCCTGATCGGGACCCCGCCGGCAGCCTATCGCCAGCAGCACGCCAACCGCGTCTAGGAGTCTATCGGAGATAGGCGTCAGGAACGGGCTGGGGTTTGGTTCGATCGGCCCGATTCTGGGGGCGCGGGCGAGTCGCACGCGCCCCCAGAGACGCCTCCTAGGCGCCTATCTCCGACAGGGTGATCTATTTCTTTGCCAGGCGCCAGGCGATCCGAGTCACCGCCGTGCCCCCTGCGGCGAGAGCCGAGAGCAGGTCGTGGTTGCGATGATTGCGCAATTCGCCGAGCAACACGCCGTCAGCGACTTCCAGGGACAAGACTCCAGCCCTGATGCTGATCGGCTTGACCTTGAGCAGTTCCGTCTCGTTCAAGGCCAGCGCCAGGGCCCCGCGCACGGCGGCAAAGCGCTTCATGCGGCGGACCTCCTCGCTCGACAGGAAGCCGCGGACGAGGGCGTCGATGCCCTCGGCTTTGCGAAAGCCGAGGCGCGGTTTGCGCGCCAGGGCCCGATCGCGCTCGGGCGACGGCGGTGGCAGCGGACGGCGCGGGGGAAGGCTCACAGCCGATCCACGGCGGCGACGAGGTCCGCCAGATGCAGGATGGTCACATCCGCCTGCGCGGCGTGGAGGGCGTCTTCGCTGTAGATGCCTTCCGTCCAGCGCAGGCAGGTGCGCAGACCGGCGCGCTGGGCGCCGGCGACATCGCGCATCGGGTGATCGCCGACATGCAGGATCTCGTGCGGCGCGACGCCGGCGAGTTCCAGCGCATGTGAGAAATGCGCCGGATGCGGCTTGATCCAGCCGACTTCGCAGCTCAGCGAGTAGAAATCGATGAAGGGCGCCAGGGCATGCCGTTCGAACCATCGCCGGCAGGCATCGCCCGGCCAGGGCACGTGCGAGAGGATGCCCAGGCGGATGCCCTTGGCGCGCAGCGCGGCGAGCGTCGGCACGGCCTCGGTGTAGGGCAGAACGGTGTCGCAGAGCCGATCCTTGCAGCGTTCAGCCGCCGCCCGGCTGCCGGCCTGGGCCGACAACGGTACCTGCGTCGCGGCCACCCACTCGTTCAACAAAGCCTGGAAATCGAACTCGCGATGGTCGGGGTTGCGCAGGGGATCGATCGAAGATTTCCACTGCCCAGCGAGGGCCGTCATGCACTGGGCGGTGAACGAGTCCGGTACTACCGCACCCAGTTCGGCGAGTTCCTTGCCGAGGATACTGAACGCATGGCGTTGGGTCGCCAAGTAGGGCATGCCGTAGTTGGCCGCCAGGGTATCACCCCAGTCGAGGGTTATGCAGCGGATAGACATGCTGCGAGACTAGGAGCCTGTCGGAGATAGGCCAGCAAGGCTGACTCGGTCTCGCTGGGCATCTCCGGCGTTGTCGGCGTGTCCAAATAGCGCTGCTATTTGGACACTCCTCCGCCTTGGATCTGCCCAGCGATACACTTCGCCATCCTCGTCGGCCTATCTCCGACAGGTTCCTAGGAGCCTGTTGGAGATAGGCCAGCCAGTGGCGGTATCCCCTACGGCCCAGCGGTGGCGGCAATTTCGTCCTTCGCATAACGCAAGCGAGGCTTCAACTACGGCCGTGTCAGCCGAAGACGCCTTGCTTGTTTCACG
>JBILBP010000238.1:0-4481 GCA_044353645.1 Planctomycetota bacterium
AGACATCGGGCTTCAGGCGGCGAATGAGCTCGATGCCTTCGTTGGCAGCCTCGGCTTCGCCGACCACGCAGATACCCGGCTCGCTCGCAATCAGCTGGGCGATGCCCTTGCGCACCACCGGATGATCATCGACTATTACAACATTTATGGACATAGTGGCAACCGCTTGAGGCATGCTGACAATTTAAGCATTCGCAACCGCGCGTCCATGCCGGGAGTTCGCTCGGGCAACCCAGCTCTTCGACTCCAGCAGGGCTACGGGAAATCGGAAACTACCGATTCCCCGTATCTTCGATCACTCAAGTACCTCGAAATCGCTCATCGGCCGGCAGGCAGGCAAGCCGGGACATGAATGACTCCCTGACTCAGGGCTGCTCTTCATCGAGAATTGGCTTACAGATTTGAATCTCAGGTTCGCTAGGCCCTAATTTCGCGCGTTCAGCCCGGCGGACGCGCTTCGATTCGGCATCTTTCTTCTTTTCCATTTCACGTTGACGCTTGGCAAAAGTGACCGGTCCTCGTTTGCTCATGTTTGCTCCTTTATGGATGAGCGCAAAAGGATGGCGAAATCGCGCCTAGGGGAACCGATAAATACGGGCTCTTCAAAAAATATCTATTATATATCTCGTTTTCGGCGTTCGATGACTTTGTCAATGGTCTTGAGGGTTATTTCCGAAACCGCGTGACGGGCATAATGCTTGTCGTTGGCAGGGATGATGTTCCAAGGACAGTCCGACGTATTGGTACGTTTGAACATCTCATCCATCGCCACCTCGTAGTCGTCCCATTTCTTGCGGTTACGGAAATCCTCCTCGTTCAACTTCCACGATTTGAGGGGATTCTTGGCCCGAGCATCGAAACGCTTCTTCTGCTCCTCTTTGGAAATGTGCAGGAAGAACTTGATGATCACGTGACCATCATCGACCAGGGTCTGTTCAAAACGATTGATCTCGTCGTAAGCCCGCGACCACTCCTGCCGGGAAGCAAAGCCTTCGATGCGCTCGACGAGCACCCGGCCATACCAGCTGCGATCGAAGATCGCGGCATCGCCGCGCCGCGGCAGTTTCGTCCAAAAACGCCACAGATAATTGCGGTCGAGCTCTTCCTGACTGGGCTTGACCACGGCATGCACGGCGAAGTGCCGGGGATCAATAGGCTCCATCAGACGGCGGATCGTGCCGCCTTTGCCGGCGGCATCCCAGCCCTCAAACACCAGCACCAGGGGAATACGCATCTGCACCAGATCGCGGCGCAGCTCGAGGAACCGTTCGCTATTGGCACGGCGCAGCTTGCGGTAGCGCTCGCGGCTTAGGGTCTTGGTGAGATCGACATCGGCAAGACGAAGGATGCGGGGCATGAGACTCCTATTGTCCCGCCGATTGGGGAGAGCGTCAAGTTAAGAAGCGGAGACGACTCAGGTCATACGAGCTGGAATTACCACCACGGTGCGTCCAGCGAGTTGCAAGCGCCGCTGAATGGCCATGGCGGCATCATTGTGCAATAACGAATGGTACCATTTCGGACGACCAAAGATCACTTTACCAGCGAAGAACGTGCAACGGGAGTACTCCTTGGCGACCTCCAAACACAGGCGCTCGGCCTCGACAACGACATCCAGACCGACGGCGTGCCGGCTGGTGCAGGGCATGCCCAGGCTGCGCGCCAGTTCCTCATAGCTGGCCAAGCTCTTGAGGGTCTCTTTGCGCAATTCCTCCATCGAATCCTCGCCCTTGAAGCGCCCGGAGTCGACGAGCCCCACGGCCAGGAAGATCACGCCCTTATAATGTCCGGGGAAAGCGCGGAAGACATTGAGCACGGTATGGATGCCGATGCCGCCGTAGCGGCTCACCAGGACCACCGCCACCGGCTTGGTGGGATCGATCGGACCAACATCGGTACGCGGCGTGCAGGGCAGATTCTCCAACTCCATGTACAATTTGCGCAGACGTGCGCTCACCGTTTGATAGTGGGCATGGATCAACAGGCAGAGCGCTACCAGCAGGCCGGTCACCGCCAAGGCGATCTGCCCCAGACCGCTGAATTCGCTGACGATGGTCACTACGAGGATCCCGCCGCAGACCACCGAGGCCAGCAGGTACAAGGATATCCGCCGCCAGCGCGCCGGGGTCTTACGCGGCTGCAGCCACCAATAACGCAACATCGAAACCATGGTCAGGGTGAAGGTCAGGAAGACATTGATGGTATAGAGCACCGCCAGCTGCGAGACATCACCGCCGGTATAGAGCAGGGCCCCGGCAGCGGCGACGCCCAGAAAGAGCAGCGCATTACCGGTGACCAGACGCTCGGACAGGGTCTGAAAGGAACGCGGCAGCCAGCCATCGACGGCGAGGTTCGACATCACCCGCGGACCGGACAGGAAGCCCGCCTGGGCGGCGGCCAGGAGCAGGGCTCCGGCGCTGAGCATCGTCGTCCACACGAAGATCGTCGAACCCGGCAGGCCTTCACTGACTTTTGCAGCCAGCACCGCATTCATGGTCTTGCCCTCGATGGGGCGGATATCCCAGAGCAGATAGCAGGTGATGATGCCGGTGGCGGCGAACGACAAGCTGATCGCGAGGTAGAGCATGGTACGCTTGGCATTCTTCACCCGCGGCTCGCGCAGCAGAGGCAGGCCGTTCGAAACGGCTTCTAATCCGGTGTAGGTCGAGCCCGACATCGCGTACGCCGAGGCCAGTTTGGCGAAGATCGCCACCAGCCCGAGCTCGGCGATGCCCGACGACCAGCCGTGCGCGACCTCGCGCGCGACCTCCGGGGCATGCGGCAGCTGGCGGACGATGCCGGTGATGATCATCAGCAGATGACTGAACAGAAAGATCACAAAAATCGGCAACAACACCAAGATCGACTCCTTGGCGCCACGCATATTGATGAAGGTCAGGAAGGCCAAGGCCGCCAATTCACAGGGCAGTGTCAGATAGCTCCATTCAGGCGGCATGAGGCTGAACAGCGCCTTGCCGGCAGCCGCCACCGAGATGGTGATGGTCATGACGTAGTCGATGAGCAGCGCGCAACCCGAGACCAAGCCCGAGCGTCGTCCGAGCATGCGCGTGGCCACACCGTAGCCGCCGCCGGTGGGAAAGGCCTCGATCAGATGCCCGTAGGCCAAGGCCAGCAACCAGACCGTGCCCGCCACCGCCACGGCCAAGGCTGCACCCAACCACAGATGCGTCGAGCCAACGGCCTTGAAGGCTTCTTCAGGACCGTAGGAGATCGACGACAAGCCATCAGAACCGAGACCAACCCACGCTAGCACCGGCACCAGGGCCAGGGTATGGAAAATCGACTTGTCGAAGAGGTCGAGGGGTTTACCGACGAGAACCCGTTTCAACCATTGCATCCACGATTCGTCAGCTCGCATGAGAATTGCAGCATCGTGACATTGTCGACGAAGCCAGAAGCGTGTGTCCTCAGGCCTGGCGCACCGATAGGCCTGTATCGACCTGTTCCTTGAGCAATTTTTCTATGACCCCCAGGGCATTGCGCTGCGCGTCTTCGGAGGCCGCCCCCTGCACACGCACCACGACCACGCCGCCGTCGAGGTCGCACAGCTCGATATCGATGCCGGCCTCGCGCAGGGTCGGCACCAGCTCGGCCTCGACCACCGCCGTGATGCGGTGGATGATGGCGATGCGGCCGCCGGCTTTTTTTGGGGCCTCAGCCTTGGTCGGCGCGGACTTGGCGCTGTGGACCTCGTCCAGCAAGGGCTGCAGATCAACCCGGCAGGAACCGCAGCCCGAGCCGGCGCCAGTAGCGTTGATGAGGTCTTCGGGGGTGGTCAGGCCCATGACCGTGATCGATTGCCGAACCGTCTCGGTGGGGATGCCATGACAGCGGCAGAGCAGCGGATCGAGCTCGATATCGCAATCGAGTTCGGCGCCGCGATAGGCCGCCACCGCCGCCCGCAGCCCCTCGCGTGCCCATAGGCGAGGCGGCAGATAAGATGGATCAAGTCCACCGAGATGAGCACAGACTTCCAGCGGCCCGAGCAGCGTCGCTTCGTCCAAGGTCCGACCGACGGCGAGCTCGGTCAGCACCGCGGCCGGCCCGACCTGTTCTTGGCAATTGAAAACCTGGAATTTCGCGGCGGTGATGCGCTCGTCCTTGACCTGGATGTAAAAGCGCAGCGCGTCGCCGACGACGATCGAACCCACGTCGCCGGTGGCATTGGCATTCATCAACTTGCCGATGTTGCGCGGCTTGGCGTGGTAATCGGCGAGCAGCTCAGTCGGGGACATCTGCGGACGTTAGGGCGGCTGGAGGGCAATGCCACCGTCGCAGAGCTGCGCGGTGGCTTGCTGGTTTTTCTGGGCTCTGGCGCTGGGCTCTGGCCTCTGGGCTCTGGCCTCTGGGCTCTGGGCTCTGGCTTCTGGCTTCTGGTCGCTGGTCGCTGGTCGCTAGTCATGCGAGACTGCATGCTTCATTTTCGAAGGCAGAATCTCATGGACCTCGCTTCGCTGACG
>JBILBP010000239.1:0-4470 GCA_044353645.1 Planctomycetota bacterium
GGGTTCCAATAAAACGGTATAGAGCCATCTTGCGGCGACTCTAAAGTGCGCCAGGAGCAGCGGAAGGAGCAGGCGCAGAGGGAGTCGCACGAGAGGGAGCCGCGGAGGCAAGCGTCGGTCGGCGGAGCAGGGCCAGTGAGCCGCTGATCAGTACCGTTAGGGCCAAGAGCGTTTCAATTCCGTGCCAACGCTCCGAGGCCTGGTGCTGGATGGCGAAGCGTTGTTCCAGATCACGACGCTGGTCTGCGGCATTGGCCGCCTCGCTGGTGCGGATTTCGCGAAGGCTGGCAGTCAATTGATTGACTTCGGCAACCGTCTGATGGTTGACGGAATGTACGCCCCAGAGGATCACCATGGCTGCGACTAGCCAGGCCGCGCGCGCGTGTCGACCGAGGCGCCAAGCACTGCCCGCCAGCCAGCCCAGGCTGACCATGATCACCAGCAACGGCAGCTGGACCAATCCTGACCAGAGGCCGAAGCCGGCCCCGAGCGCACCACCCAGGCCCTCGCGGGAGATCTCGGCGGCATGGGCGCGTTGCCAGTGGAAGGCGGCGATCGCCGCCGCCGCGACGGCGGCATTGCCGGTCGTCCACACCGTCCCGGCAACGGTCAGGGCCCAGGGAATTATGCGCACAGATGCTCCAACAGCGAAATGGCCACCAAGCGGTGACGGGGTATGGCGACCTGCATGCGGTTGACGCGGATGCCGATTTGTCGGCTTTCGATGGCGTAGGCTTCCTTGGTCGAGTTCGCCTCGCGGTGATCGTGCAGATCGGCGTCGGTGAAGAGCAGTGCGTCGGCGGCGACGGCCTGCAGCGTACCGAGGACCATATAGAACTCATCGAGGTCAGCGATCACCGCTTTGCCGACATAGGGAGTGAGCCAATCCGTCATCACGCGTTCACTTCAGGTCGAGAGTTCGAATTCATCGGGATCGGCTGGACGCGGTGCCGCCAGATGACTGACCAGGGTCCGGCTGAAGCGCCGCCGCCGCGCCGGTGACATGCGCGCGAAGAGATGATCGACCAGCAGCGGCACGGTGTCGGCGATGCTGACGTCGTCCTCCAAGGGTACCTCGGCCCGGCCCATGGTGCGGTGTCCGCCGGCCGAGCCGAGTTTGGCGAAGGCCAGAGTCGCCCGCCGCCCGACGTCCTGCTGGAAACCATCGCCACGGAAGACCACGACCAGCCGCCGGCCGCCCTTATCGGCGGGCTTGGAGATAACCCCGGCGCAGACGATCCAGGTGATACCATAGGTCAGCAGCAGCAGGTCGGCGACCTGGACCAGGACGTCAGCAGTGGGTACGGCGCCGAAATGTACCACGGCTAGATCGCGATAGACTACGCGATGGCTGATGCCCCAGGCGATATGATCGAGTACCGCCGGCGGGATCTGGCTTTTCTCCAGGCGCGACAGGAAGGTCCGGTCGGCGCGCTGATGCAGGGCTTCAAAGGCAGCAATATCGGCAGCATGGGTATGGCGCTTGAGGTCGTCGGTATCGGTGGCGATGCCGTAGATTAAGGCGGTGGCCAACTTGCGGTCGATGGGTACTTCGGCATCGAGCAGGTACTCGGTGACCATGCTCGAGGTCGCGCCGTATTCCGGTCGCAGGTCGACGAAGTCGCAGTCGCGGGTGCCGTCCTTTTCGGGATGATGGTCGATGATGACTCGCGCCGGCGGGCGATCTTCGTGCCAGAAGCCGGGCTGGGCATCGACCACCGCGATGAGGTCGGATTCGGCCTGTTCATCGGCATGCAGGCGGACGATACCTTTCTTGAGGTAGGTCAGCAGGAGCTTGTTCTGATAGCGCTGGACCTCGCCGGTGTAGCGGATTGCGCAGTCGACGCCGGCGCGCTTCCATAAGGTCGCCAAGCCGAGGGCGGCGCCGATGGCATCGGGATCGGGATCGCCATAGAGCAGGATCAGCGGTTTGCTGGCGGTGCGGGCCACGGCGCACAGGCGATCGAGCAGGGCCAGCGACGCCAGGCGGCGCATGATCACCGGGCGATCTTCATGATCCAGGCCGGGCAGGGACAGGAAGCCAGCGGGCTGCTTGCGTGCTCGATTGGTGCCGCGGACCAGGAATCGCGACCAGGTTTCCGGCAGCCAGTTGCCGATGCGCTCACTATCGGCGACCGTATCGACGGTAATCACGTAGGGGGGTGGTGGCAGATCGCGCGGCGCCTGGGCGTAGACGTCGGTGATGAGCGTGGTCGTGACCCCGGGATAGGGCGCGAGCTGCACTTCGAGATTGGGGTTGGTAGTATAGACCCGCACCGGCAGGCCGGTACCGACGAAGAGACGGACCGTCTCGAGCGTACGGCTGTTGTGGCCGATGACGGTGACGTGCTCAGGACGGGGCAATGCCGTCGGCCGACGGCGGACGGTGTAGCGGCCGGTCGCGCGCCGCCGGCGCGGCTTGCGCGCGGGGCTGTCGTTCCGTTGACCCTCAGGGAGACTGTTCAGACTGGATGCGGCCTCGTTGGCCATGGGCCAAGCACGATACGGCTCCGCAGTCCCTTACAACCTTCCCTGGCACGTGTTCCCCGCCTGGTTCCCCGCCTGCCTTCCTGCTGTGGCTCTGCCACGCACCGCGCAAGCCCATCTTACGAGCCCCCTATGACTGATTCGCTACCCTTTGCTCCCGACCTTTTCGACTTATTGGTCTGCCCGGAATCACGGAAGCCCTTGAAATTGGCGGGCAAGCGGCTGGTCTCGACCTGCCCGACCACGCGTCGGGCGTATCGTATCGACGATGGCATCCCGGTGATGCTGCTCGAGGAATCCGAGGTCGTCGAGTCCTCTGAGTGGCAGCGCTTGATGGCCGGCGATGGCCCGGTGGGGGCTGGCGTGGCGGCAGTTCAAGCCCGTCATCGTTGAACGATGCCGCGCCATCGCGCAACGTTGCTGCGTCACCGTGGCCATGGACCGATCCATTACGACCTGATCGTCGCTGCTGGCAGCCGCTGCCCGACCTGGCGCTTGGCCCATGAGCGCGGCCACTGGCAGTGGTCACCGGCCCCTACCCATCGTCGCTACTACCTCGACTTTACAGGTCCCGTAAGGGGTAACCGCGGCACCGTCAGGCCGGTATGGCGGGGGATGGTGACGTGGTCGCGTTCAACCTGGAAATTTGGCCATTGGGCATTCCGCCGCTGCGGGTTGCGGGTTGTGCCTCTCGTCAATATCGGGAGGCTATCAGCCCACTCATGTTCGACGCAAATACCACCTCACTAGGCGAAGGTCTCGATACCACCACGGCGGTGCTCACCGCTGGTGAAATCCTCAGCAAACGTCGTGTCCATCAGGCGGCGTTCGAGGCCACACTGAAGGAAGTCTTCCTTGCTCAGCACATCCGTCTGACCGATCCGCTCGCGAAACCGAGCAAGGAGACGGTCGTTTATGCCGGTCTGTACCATGGTGAAGACGTCGCCGTGAAGATCTTCGCGCCGGCGGTGGCCGACATCAACGATGCCGTCGCCGCCTTCGGAGCCTTCAAGGTCGAATGCGAAAAGACCATGATCCTCTCGCGCCGGTCGAAGGCGATCCTGCAGGTCATTGAATACGGTGATGCCGAATTGCCCGACGATCTCGCCGACGAGCTGCGCGAATTCTTCCCGCTGACCTTGCTACCGTTCATGATCACCGAGCGCGCCCGTTTCGGCTCGCTCGATCAGGTCATGCGCGCCAAGCGCCCGCTGCCCGGGCTCGATCGCGTGGGCATGCTCGAAGCTGTGGCCAACGCCACCGAAGGCATCAAGGAAGCCCACGACCACTTTGTCGCCCACCGCGACATCAAGCCCCAGAACATTCTGATTTTCGGGCCCGGACAGGGCAAGATCGCCGACTTCGGCATCGCTCGCTGGCGTTCACGCCGGTCGACGCGTGAAAACGTCTTGCTGACGCCCAAGTATGCCAGCCCGGAACAGGCTTTCTTTGCCCTTACCGGTGAGAAGGAGACGCTCGTGGATACGCGCGGCGATGTCTATTCTTGGGCGATGATGGTCTACGAGGTGGTCACCGGGCGGCATCCGTTTGCCTGGTCGATCACCGGCCCTCGGGATCCCTTGGCCAGTCAGCGGGCCTTGCTGAAGGCCATCGCCGCCAACGACCGCCGCGGTTTCCAGACCACCGGCGACATCACCTTTGACAGCCTGATCTACAATTCGACCTGCGACCTTAAGCACCGCGTCGCCGACATCAGCCTCGCCAATCGCGTTCTGCGCCAGTTTATCCAGCGCCTGCGCATGCAGGGCGCTGATGCTGCCGAATTCGGGCCTGGACACGCGATCTGAGGGCTGTCGGCGTCTTATTCGTTGCCGGCGGCAAAGGCCTGGGTTGCGGATACGGTGTCTAGCCCGAGGGCGATCATCAGCAGCCGATCGAAGCCGACCGCGACTCCCGCGCAATCGGGCAGGCCATGGGCCATGGCGGCTTCGAAGCGCTGGTCGCGGGCGAGAGTCGCGTCGC
>JBILBP010000240.1:0-4467 GCA_044353645.1 Planctomycetota bacterium
TTGCGACATGGATGCCGGTCGCATCGAAGAGGATATGCAGGCGAAAGCGGCAGAAAGCCTCGTCGAGATCGAATCCCCGGAGATCATTATGGAACGGTACGCTAACCGCGCCCACGGCGATGCAGGCAAGATCGAGGACGATCCACTCGTAATCGTTGTCGAAGCGGATCCCCAGTCGTCCGCCAGGGATGAGCCCGAGACCGCGCAGGTAGGCGGCGAGTGCGAGTGCATCGTGGCGTAGCTCGGCATAGGTGCGGATGCGAACGCCGGTCGGCTCCGCCAGTTCGAGGCGATTCCTACCGTGGTGCCGGAGTGCGTCGATGAGGTTCTCGAACATGAGACGGGTCATGATGTCATCAACTGAAATGATGTCCGCCAAGCGCGTAGAACAGACGACCGTTTTCGGTCGCTGTCGGATCGCCCTGGTGCATCTTGAGCACTGATACGGTGGTCGGCATGAATGCGAGTACGCGTGGGCTGATTGCGGGCAGCCGATCATCAGTCAACTCGATGATCGCGGTACGTGATGGTAGCGTCGCGAGCGCGACCGCGATCAGTCCTGCCGCGTCATCGTCGCGCTCGGCCACCAGCGGGCCGATGGTCGCGGTGCCGCCGACGCGGCGCACCATCGTGTAACCGGTAAGACGTCCCTCCGGTCCATGGCAAGCCAGGGTCCGGAGGTCACCGTACACCGCCAGGGCGCTGAGCAGCACGGTACGATCAGTACGATGGCAGCAGCGATCGATTTCTGCGATCGCCGTCGGCGCCACTTCGGCAACAGCAGCAGATGCTGGGAAATAGCCATCGCTGAGCAGCGTGACCTGGTGGCGGGTCACCCATTGCTCGGCGATGAAGCCGTGGCGTCGGTAGGCCGTGATCGCTCGACGGTTGCCGAAGGTGACGATGATCGAGGCCCGCTGCCGTGCCGCCAGTATCGAACGCAGCCCAAGTGCACGTGCGGTTGCATATGAGCGGCAACCTGCCTTGATCAGGAAGAAGCTGAGGTAGCTCACCCGCCCAACGGTGAGGGCGAAGATCGATCCGCTCAGCACGCCGTCGTCGTCGACCAGCTTGAAGCAGTGCTCCGGCGACACCGTCATGATCAATGTGAGGTCCTCGATGGCGTAGCCCTGCCAGCCTTCGTCGTCGACAAGTCGCATGACCGCGGGTAGATCCGCCAGATCGAGAGGGAGGATCGAGCTCATGCCGCAGCTCGTCGCTGCAGCAGTCGCGCCGCATTGCCGTGCATCACATTTTCGAATGCGCGCTGGTCAGAGCCGGCGGCCTCGCAGGCCCGGCGGAGGTCCGCGAGATCATCCTCGATCCTGCGGCCGAAATGAAACAACGGGTAATCGCTGCCAAAGAGCACGCGTTCGTTGAATTCGGTCCGGAACGCCCAACCCAGCGCACTCATGGCGTCATTTCCTACCCGTAAGCGGACCTGAAAACCAGCCAGGTCGACCCAGACGTTGCCATATTCCATCGCCCGTCGGATCTCGGGATCATCGAGGAGGTAACCGCCATGGGCCATGATCACATTGACATCAGGACGACGTCGCGCCAAGGAGATGACGTCGGCGGTTCGGGCGAAGGCATTGTCGAGTGACGCCAGGGAGTCGCCACCGTGGGTCATCACTGGGATGCCATGCTCTGCGCAGATATCGAGGTACGGATCAAGTGCCGCCTGGGCCGGCGAGAAGCCCATGGGCGGATACAGCTTCATGCCTCCGAAGCCCCATTCGGTGACACTGCGGCGAAACCGCTCCAGCCCGTCGGGACCGCGTCGTGGGTCGACGCCGCCGAAAACGACGAAGCGCTCGGGCCAGCGCTCCAGCAGGGCGCGGTGTACGGCATAGTTCCGATCGATGGGTGCGTCGCCGTCACCGTAGCGCACACCGCAGTCGATCATCAACAGCGCGCTGGTCGTGATCCCGGCACGATCCATTTCGGCGATCAGGCGGCTACCGTGTTCGTCTGACAGCCAGCGTTGCACGATCGACGGCAGTGGACCCGGTTCATGTCCCTCGCCGAGCAATCCGGCCAGGAATTCTGGTGGATAGATCGCGTGGAATCCAAGATGGGTGTGAATGTCGATGATCACGCCCGTCTTCCCTCCTGTACCACGAGGTCGAACTTCGATGCGTGCCCCATCATCATCATCTGCTTGTTGCGATTGTAGACCACCGATCCGAGCTTGCGTTCGGATTCGGCGTCGAACACGCTGACGTCCCACACCGTGCTCAGATACAGGTACGATGTACCGGCTTGGCCATCGATGGTATATGGAGTCTTCTCCAAGCTCGAACCCGGATATCGTATCGGTCCGTCATCGAAGTTGACCGTGCGCGGCATGCGCGCGAGCTCAATGCGTTTGTAACGTGACATGGTCGTGCAATCGACCAGGTCGACGCGGCTGGGATAGACCGGTATCGCCATCAAGCTGCGGCCGGACCACGATGTCAGCCTGTGCGACGGTCCACGCAGAAGATCGCTCGTCTGATAAGAGCATTCACGGTGACTGCGTCCATCGACCAGCCGGAACCTATCAATCCGGCAGCTGCCGAACGCATAGAGCGTGTCATTGTTGGTGACGAGATGGTGCGAAGACAGGTAGTAGACATCGGACTCATGATCGTCCCACTCGATGTGCGCTGGACCACCCGCGATCCGCAAACGATGGATCGAGCCGCTCGGAAGGTGGCAGGTGATCAACACGGATTCGTGGATTCCACCCTCGATGATCCGGCGTTTTTCCGTGCGCGTGAGTCGCTCGAAATCGCGATCGAGCGGCATTGCGATGACCGGATCCTGCGACATTTCGACGAGCACGATGTGGTCGTGATCTGGCGATACGGCGGTGTAATGGATATCGTCGGGTCCGGATAGAACTGGTCCGATGCGCCACTGCTTGTCGACCAGGTCATAGGTTCCGACCTCGATATTGACGGCCCGGCTACGGTCAGCTTCGTGGAGAAAGGTATCCTCGATGCGCCATCTGCTGAAGTAGATCTTCCCGTCGCGAATCTGGTTGGTCGATGAATACATCAGCACTTCGTGCGCATCAGGATCGCAGATCACTTCGAAGACATCGCTGGCGGTATGCAGTGCGAGCATCACGCTGCCCTCGATCAGGGTCAGGTAGATCCACCCATTCCAGTAGTCGGCAGAATGCGGAAAGTGGATTACGTCGATGAATTTGGCGAGCGATTCCTGGTGCCAGGGAACCGCCGGTTTAGGCAATGCGGAAAGGAGGTCTAGGACATGGGTGCGCAGCGGCGCAAGATCGATAGTCCAGCAGGTGATCGCGCGGTTCGCGAAATCGACGAGAAAGCCGTAATGGACGCCGCCAACGCCGATGCCGGGAATGAACACCGCTCCCGAAACCGCGTGCGGGAATCTCGCGGCGCCGTCGAAGGGGTATTGCTCACGCCGCACGAATATCAAATTGCGGAAGTCAGGCATCGGCCCTCGACCCGTGCATATCTTCGCTTCGTATCCGCGCGATCAGCTCACAGATCATGCGGACGGTTGTAAAATTTTCACGGTTCAGATGGCTTTCGTCGAATTCGACGTCCATTGTCGTCTCGATGCTGCCGACGATGCGTAGCATGTCTATCGACTGTACACCGCAATCGTTGAGATTAGCGTCGACGTCATTGATCGGTGTACAGGCGATGTGGGCGACCAGGGTGCGGATCTGCTCAAGCATGAAGGCTCTCTCGGACCGGTGCCAGGGCAACGCCATCGATTTCGAAAAGTAGCTCTGGACGACAGATGTTGGTCATTATGCACGGTCCGGGGATCGCCGCGAAACCAAGCTCTGCACCGATCTCGCGGAAGCAGGCCAAGGTCGCCGCATCCTTGAAGTAGTAGGTGGCCTGGCAGATGTCAGCGAGGGTGAATTGCTGTTGGGCCAAGAGCGCGCGTACGTTTTCGAGCGTGGCGCGGATCTGCTCGGCAGGTCTGCCGATGCCCACACTGTCGCCGCCGTCGTTGATGCTCGCGGTTCCAGAGATCTGCATCTCGCGGTGACCGCCGTCGTCGATGACGATGCCGCGCGCGAAGGCCGGCTTCATTGGATACCGGCTACCCTCCGCCTCGGGTTGTCGTGGGTTGTGCGCCCGTGCTACTCGGCCGCGACTGCGGCGACGATCGAGGCAATAGGCATCGATGGTGACCAGGGCGTCATTGCTCGTGCGTCCTTCGATGCAGGTGCTCGCCGGTACTTGCGCGGAGTGCGGGCTGAAGTCGATGCCGCTGGATGCGAAGAACTGCCGGCGCGCTTCGTTGAACGCGCTGTAGTCGCGTTGGATGGCGGACAAGGAGATCCACGTCCGTACCAGATCGGTGATCTGGAACCCGTGCTGCTCGATCAGACCGCCCACTCGTACGAGTGCTGCGGCGAATTGCCGGTCACCGGGCACATGGGTGGCAGTGATCCCAGAAAGGTGCAACGATCGCATACCC
>JBILBP010000025.1:0-14711 GCA_044353645.1 Planctomycetota bacterium
ACCGGTGATGTGACGGCCTTCAATGATCCGACTGCCGATCCTGAGGAAGTCGGTATGGCGCCGTATTCCCCGGTCACTGGTGAGGGCGCACGAGGCAGCATACTTGCCGAGCCCACCGCTACGCGCTGCAATTTCCAGCCGATATCCAGCGATACGCCTGACGGCTGGTTGGCAGATAGCGGCAATCTGCAGCCGACGCCGGCTCAACGCGGATGGACTTTGGCGCGCACACCGGTGGATCGGGATCATCTCGGCCGGCCACTTTATGATACCTTCATCCAGTTGGATGCGACCACCTGGAAGCTGCCGGTGGCAAACGGTACGCACGCGGTGGTGATTATGTGTGGTGATGCCGACAGCCGCGCCCAGACCAACAACTTGATGGTGAACGGTGTCTCGGTGACGGATCCGACGCCCTACGATGGCAATCCGTTACTGGGTTATGAAACGGGGGCTTTTGATGGATATGCATTGACCGTCAATGTTGTCGATGGCTTCATCACCATAACGGCCGCTGCCGGCGCGCTGAATCCGAAGATAAACTTCATCGAGATCGGTGCAGGAGGTACGGCCATTGACGTCCCCACGATTGCCCGTGCGAAAACCGCAGCAGCGCAGGCGACACATGATACAGCTAAACCAAAGCCTAAGCTGCCGCCAGCGGTCAAACGCAGTATCTGGGGAGATTACGTGGATGAACTGATCTCTTTTACCCGTGCTCTGCCACGGCATTCGGCAGTGCGCTATTTTGCTCATGCGAATAGTCACTATAGCGTAGTGGCACTCACCAATGCCACCGGTTCGGTAGTCGAACGCTACTCCTATTCGGCCTATGGAGAGCGCAGCGGTGCCTCATTGTTAGAAAACGATCGGGGTTTTTCCGGGCAACGGATCGATATTGAAACCAATCTCTATGATGTCCGCGCGCGGATGTATTCACCAACATTGGGTCGATTTATCACGAGAGACGTAGCCTATTCCGATGGATTCAATTTATACGAATACGTGCAGGGCCGTCCGTCGGATCTACTCGATCTATTCGGTTTTGCGAGCTGGAACATATCCAATACCACGTCCATGAATCTACCGGTGATTGGTTCTGCTGGGGCAGGTGTTCTGGCCACCACTATCGGTAGTTTGTCAGCGACCACCAAGTGCAAATGCAACAAAAGAGTAAATAAATGGTATCTCGATGACACGAACGTTGAGTTCAATATCAATATTGATTATTGGACGGACACCAATGCCTGTAAGCTTCATCGGCCTGGTTTGACCTATGGTTGGGTGAAGGATCGTGAATAGGAGCACGCGAAAGACTTTAAGTACTGGTCCAATGATGCCGGGAAAAGGTTAGTCGATGACACGGAAAAAGACCAAAAGAAAACGGTTTATGCAGACAACCCGACGTGTGAGGTGACCACCAAGACGAATGTTGAAGGAGAGCTCATTTTTTGAGAATCGTGAAAAAAATGAAAAACCCACGGCGTTAACCGTGGGTTTCATGTGGCGCACTCACTTGGATTCGAACCAAGGACCTCTGCCTTCGGAGGGCAGCGCTCTATCCAGCTGAGCTATGAGTGCTTAACGGTGGGCCAGCGTAGGCTGGCCGCGCTGAGCGCAAGTCAGGGTCAGGAATTGAGATCGGCGGCGGGATGGGCCAGGGGTGGGGGCATCTGTAGGCCGCTTGCCGTGGAATCGGTGACGCCGGTGACTGGCATCGAGGCTTCTTCGGGGAACAGGCGGTTGAGGTAGCGGCTGAGCTTCTCGTTGGTCGGACCGTAGCCGCCATCGTACATGTAATGCTCGAGGTCCTGGCCGAATTCGCGCGCTGTTTGGTAGCGCGTGGCGGGATTCACATCCAGCGCCTTGAGCATGATCAGCTCGAGCTTTTCCGGGATGTGCGGATTCAGGCGGCGGGGCGGCTTGATGGAATAGTTGTCCATCTTGTCGACCAGGTCTTCGATATCGTTGACGTTGTAGACCACGGTGTTGGTCAGCAGCTCGTACATCACCAGCCCCAGCGAGAAGACGTCGCTCTGGCGGGTGGTACCCTGGAACTTGGCTTGCTCAGGGCTCATGTAGGGCAGCTTGCCCATGATCACTTCAGCTTCGTCGGGCGTGTTCATGATCACCGCCTTGGCGATACCGAAGTCGGTGAGCTTGACCACGCCGCCATAGGTGATGATGACGTTGGAAGGGGTCACGTCGCGATGTACGATGTTGAGCATCTGCCCGGCCATGTTCTTGGCTTCGTGGGCGTAGTGCAGCGAGCGGCAGACGCGCGAGATGATGAAGGCGCCGATGTCGACGTTGCAGACCTTATGACGGTCTTTGTGGGCACGCACGAAATCGGCAAGATTCTTGCCGTGCGCGTATTCCATGACGATGTAGTAGATGCCCTTGGTCTGGCCAAGCTGGTAGACCTGCAGCACGTTCTCGTGGATCAAGTCGGCGACGAGCTTGGCTTCACCGACGAAGAGGTCGACGTTCTCCTTGTTCTTCAGGTATTCCTTCTTGATGGTCTTGATCGCCACCACCTTACGGAAACCTTCGGCCCCGAGCTGCTCAGCGAGGTATACCGAGCCCATGCCGCCGGTCGCCAACTTACGGATGATCTGGTAGGACGTGAGGTATTGGATTTCCTGCATGAAACCTTCCCTATCAGGGTCGTCAAAGGCTGAGAGTCAAACTAGTCAATAGCAAATGCTTACGGGCCATCGTGTCAACGTATGCTTCGACATTTATCGACGGCGTGTCTCGCGTCTGATTGGCGAATCAGACGGGAAATCCGCAACATCTGCATCAGTATTTTTGATCGCGACGTAAGCGATTGAAGCGTTCCAGGTATTCATTGCGATCGGCGGTGAGCAGTTTCTTAGGGCCGATGCCTTGCGCGCAGATGCTGCCGACCGCCGAGGCCATCGCGCAGCCGCGTTTGACGGTGGCGAAATCGCAACGCCCGGAGCCCGCGATCCACGCCGCCAGGGCGCCGGGGAAGGCCGCGCTGACGCCGGCCTTGTCGACCGCTTCCAAGGGCAGCGCCGGGTAGGTCGTGGCCTTGGCGCGATAGAGGATCACCCCGCCGAGCTGGCCGGCGGTGAGGACTACGACCTTGGCGCCATCGGCCTGCAGGGCCTGGCCTGCCGCCAGCGGCGAGGTGCTGGCGGTGAGTTCCTGGGCCTTGGCCACCGAGAGCACGAGGACCTCGCTGACGGCGAGGACTTCGCGGCGGAACGCAAGATCGGCCAAGTCAGCTGGGCGCGGCGAGAGGATGATCGGGCGGGTCTCGGCGCCCTTGAGTTTGCCGACGACCTTGAGCGCACGACGGGTCTCATCCGGCGGTAGGCCGATGAGCAGCACGCCACCGAGACCTTCGGCAGAGGTCGGTTCGATCACCGGCAGGATCGCGCCGCCGGCATCGAATCCGCGCGCGCTGCTGCGCGGCGTGGCTCCGATCCAGTCGACGCCGTCGAGGTTGATGTGGCGCTGGCTGAGCAGGGCCATGACCTGGCTGCTGATGTCGGTGCCGCCGCGGCACCACAACTGCGTTGGCGCCAGGGGGGCGGCGGCGATCGCCGCGTAGCCGCCGACACCGCCGAGCAGACCCGCCTGCTGCGGGTGGTCATCAAGGGCGAGGGGTCCGGCAATAAGAAGATGGCCCATGACTTAACAATATCTCACAAACGACGTGATGGGGCGCCGCGTGGGCGCCGGAGGTAGCGCGGCAGCAGTGCCGAGCCACAGGGAACCGAGAAAACCCTCGCTGGCGGGATCCGATCCGCACCAGGCTTGCGTCAGCGGATGGCTGAGCGCGGGATTGGTGCTCCAGAACGAGCCGAGCCCGGCAGCGGTCGCCGCCAGCAGCAGGTTCTGCACCGCCGCGCTGGCGGCGGCGTGCTCTTCGAGATCGAGCTCCGGCCGCGCATCGCGCACCCAGGTGACTTGGATCATGGCACCCAACGAGGGTAGGCGTTCGAGCAGCTTGGCGAGTTTCGCAGCGCCTTTGGCGGCATCCGGCACGGCTGCAATCGCCGGCGTAGCGAGCAGGTATGCACTCATGCGGGCGATCGCCGGTTGATCGAGGACCGCCAAGCGCCACGGCTGGGTCATACGATGCGTCGGCGCCCAACTGGCCTGTTCGCAGAGGTCATCGAGCACCACCCGGCTGATCGGGGCGCCGGTGAAATCCTTGATCGTGCGGCGGGTGCGGATGGCGATGGCAGTATCCATGGGCGGAAAACATTAGTCAGGTGCGCGCCGCATGCGAGCGGCGAGCCATCGCGGAGGCGCCCCCAGGGAATCGAGCCGAGCGAACCAAATTAGGACGGTATTAGGCGACGTCGAAGCGATGCAGATGCTTTTTACCAGCCTTCATCACCACTCGTCCGGAGTGCACATCGGCGGCGGTCACCTGGCGTTTGACGTCGGTGATCTTCTCGTCGTGGAGGCTGACGCCGCCGCCCTCGATCAGGCGCCGGGCTTCGCCATTGGAGGCCGCGAGCTTGGCACGCACCAGCAAGGCGATCAGACCGATGCCGTTGGCGAGTTCCGCCGCCGGCAGATCACTGTGCGGAATCTGATCGCCGGTCACATCATGCGCCGCGCTGAACGCTTTTCGCGCACTGTCGCGGGCCTCGTCGGCGGCCTGCTGGCCGTGGATCAGGCGGGTGACCTCATAGGCCAGGACTTCCTTGGCGTGATTGAGCTCGGCGCCGCCGTTGCGGGTCAGGGCGTCGACTTCGCTCATCGGCAGGACGGTGAAGAAGCCCAGGAATTTCCTGACGTCGGCGTCGGAGACGTTGCGCCAGAACTGGAAGAATTCGAACACCGGCGTGCGCTCTGCCGAGAGCCAGATGTTGCCTTTTTCGGACTTGCCGAACTTCCCGCCGTCGGCTTTGGTGACCAGGGGGAAGGTCAGGCCGGCGAGGTCGAGGTCGTCCTTGCGCCGCCCGAGTTCGATGCCCTGGATGATGTTGCCCCACTGGTCCTGGCCGCCGAGCTGGACAGTGCATTTCTCGTGCTTGGCGAGGTGCCAGAAATCGTAGCCCTGCATCACCATGTAGTTGAATTCGAGGAAGGTGATGCCGTTCTCCATCCGCCCTTTGACCGAATCCATGCTCAGCATGCGGTTGATGCTGAAGTGCGGGCCGACCGCGCGCAGCAACTCGATCCAGGTGAGGTTCGCCAGCCAATCGGCGTTGTTGACCAGCTTGGCGTCGGTGGCGCCATCGCCGAAGCGCACCACGCGCCCGATCTGCGCCGCGATGCAGCGCGCATTGTGGGCGATGTCCTCAAGGCTGAGCATCTTGCGCGCCTCGGTCTTGCCCGAGGGATCGCCGATCAGGCCGGTGGCGCCGCCGACCAGCACCAGCGGCTTGTGGCCGCACTGCTGCAGCCAACGCAGGCCCATAATCGGCACCAGGCTGCCGACATGCAGGCTGTCGGCAGTGGGGTCGAACCCGCAATAAGCGACGATCGACTGCTCGAAACGCTTGGCGATGCCGGCATCGGTGGTCTGGGCGATGAAGCCGCGCTCGGCGAGGACGTCGTAGAGGTTCATGGGCCGAAAACAGTAGTCGTGGCACGAGGAGGGCAACGGCGCATCTCGCTTCATTGCCCGGATCGCGTTGTTATCACCCGTCCCCGCGATGATCTCCCCGCTCCGCACGCTTGCCGCCCGCGCCATGGCCGTCGACCAGCGGTGGGCCGAAGGACGCTTCGCCGCCGTCGAGGCGCGCGCGGCGCGCGGCCAGCCGGCGGACCGCATCCTTGCCGAGATCCGCGAGCGTCTGACGCCCAGCATCGTCGAGGCCGAACGCCGCCAGGCCCTGCCGCTGACCATCGCCTACCCTGAGCATCTGCCGGTCAGCCAGCGCCGCGAGGAGATCATCGCCGCCCTGCGCGCGCATCCGGTGCTGGTGCTCACCGGCGAGACCGGCTCGGGTAAGACCACCCAGTTGCCGAAGATGCTGCTCGATGCCGGCTATGGCCGGCGCGGGTTGATCGCCCTGACCCAGCCCCGGCGCCTGGCGGCGGTGGCGATGGCGGCGCGCATCCGCGAGGAATGCGCCGCGCCGGCCGGTCTGATCGAGCACTCGGTGCGCTTCGACGACCACGCCGGCCCCGATACCCTGATCCGGGTCATGACCGACGGTCTGCTCCTCGCCGAGGCCGCCAAAGACCGCGAGCTCTCGCGCTACGACGCGATCATCATCGACGAGGCCCACGAGCGCAGCCTCAACATCGATCTCCTCCTCGGCCTGGTGCAGCTGCTGCGCCGGCGGCGGCCGGAGCTGTGCGTGGTGGTGGCCTCGGCCTCGATTGAGGCCGACCGCTTCGCGCGCTATTTCACCGCCCCGACCATCGCCGTCGAAGGGCGGCTGTACCCGGTCGAGATCCGCTACGCGCCACCCGCCGACGGCGATGAGATCGGCTATCAGCAGGCGGCCATCGCCACCATCCGCAGCCTCGTCGATGCCGGTGAGAGCGGCGATATCCTCGCCTTTCTGCCCACCGAACGCGACATCATCGAGGCCCAACGCAAGCTCCATGAGCTGCCCGGCACCGCCATCCTGCCGCTGTTCTCGCGCCTGACTCCCGCTGAACAGCAGCGCGTCTTCCAGCCGCCCGCCGGGCGCCTGGTGCGCAAGGTGGTGCTCTCGACCAACATCGCCGAGACCTCGCTGACCATCCCCGGCATCCGCTTCGTCGTCGATGCCGGCCTGGCACGTTTCAAACGCTATCAGGCCTCGTCGCGCACTGAGCGCCTCCCGATCGAGGCCATCAGCCAGGCCAGCGCCACGCAGCGCGCCGGCCGTGCCGGCCGCGTCTCGGCGGGCGTGTGCATCCGCCTCTACAGCGAGGAGGATCTCCAGGCGCGTGATCCCTACACCGCGCCGGAAATCCTGCGCTCGAACCTCGCCGGCGTGATGCTGACGTGCCTGGGCATGGACCTCGGTGATCCGCAGGCTTTTCCGTGGTTGGATGCGCCGGCGACCAGCGCCTGGGATCAGGCGCGGCTGCTGCTGGACGAGCTCGGCGCACTCACCGTCAGCGAAGGCGAGGTACGTACACCGCAGTTGTCGCCGCTCGGCCGCACCCTGGCGACGATCCCCGCGGATCCGCAGGTCGGCCGCATCCTCGTCGCCGGTCTCACCGAGGGCTGCCTGCACGAGGCCTGCACCATCGCCGCTTTCTTATCCGTGCAGGATCCGCGGGTCCGTCCGCTCGGCCAGGAAGCCAAGGCCGACGCCGCGCAGAAGGCCTTTCAGCATGGCGGCGGCGATCTCGCAACCCTGCTGAACCTGTGGGACACGTGGATGGCGGCTCCCAGCACCTCGGCCAAGGGGCGGCTGTGCGAAGAGCTCTACCTCGGCTTCCGGCGCATGCGCGAATGGGCCGACGTGCGTCATCAGCTGTGGGATGCCCTGCGCGGGATCCGCGGTTTTCAGCTGCCGGCGCATGGCGCCGCTGCCGGCGAGTGGTCGTTGGAGCGCGTCCATCGCGCGGTGCTCGCGGGCATGCTCGGCAACGTGCTCATGTACGATCCCGAACAGCGCTGCTACCGCGGCGCCGGCGAGCGCCAACTGCACCTCCATCCGGGCTCGGCGCTGCGCGGTGGCAAGGCTGAAGATAGCAAGAAGGCCCCGCCCATGCCGCCGTGGCTGGTGGCCTGCGAGGTCGTCGAGACCACGCGGCTGTTCGCGCGCCTGGCGGCGCCGATCGATCCGCTGTGGGTCATCGACCTCGCCGGTGACCGGGTCAAACGCCGCCATCGCGATCCGCACTGGCACGCCGGTCGCAAGCAGGTGGTGTGCATCGAGACCACCACCTGGAAGGGCCTGCCGATCCGCGACGGACGACTGGTGCCCTACGAGCGCATCGATCCCGTTGCCGCCCATCGCGTGTTCATCAGCCAGGCCCTGGTCGATGAGGACGGCATCCACGAGCTGCCGGTGATCCTGCGCAACCGCCAGGTGTTGACCCTCGCCATCGGCCTGCGCCATCGTCTGCGTGATCCGACCCTCGACGCCGTCCCCGAGCACCTCGCGGCGTGGTACCACGAGCGCCTCGCGGGCGTGACCCTCTCGACCCTCGATGGTCTGCGCGGCTGGCTGAAAGCCCACGGCGAGGGGGCCCTGACCCTGTCCCTCGCCGATCTGACCTCGCCCGCGATCGCCGCCAAGGCCGAGGCCGGAGCGCCGGATACGGTGCTCATGGGCGGTCAGCAATTCCCACTGCATTACCGCTTTATTCCCGGTGATTCCGCCGATGGCGTGACCCTTGAGCTGAGCGAGGCGCAGATCCCCATGCTCGATCTGCTGCGCCTCGATTGGCTGGTGCCGGCGTGGTCGGCGGAGGTCATCGAGGCTTATGTCGCGCAATTGCCGAAAGACGCGCGCCGGGCATTGATCCCGCTTGCCGAGAATCTCCCCAAAATCGTCGCCGGCGTTGCCGCCTTCGCTGCGCATCGGCCGTTCGCGGCCGCGCTCACCGAGGTCTTACGTAGCCTGTTCGGTCTGCGCATCGCACCCTTGGATGCCAACGGCCTGCCGCCCTATCTGCGGCCACGCTTCGTGATCCGCGGCCCCGACCGGGCGGTGGTCTACGAAGGCCGCGATCCGCTATTTCTCGCCGCCCAGGCCGGCGGCAGCGATCGCCTGCGTTTGCTCAAAGCCGAGTGGGAAACCGAGCCGGCGGGGACGTGGCCCGGGGACATCCCCGGCAATGGCGGCCAAGTCGGCAACCTGGGCGTTGGCGGCTGGGTCGCGCTCGGCCGGGCGCGCTCTGCTGATGGCGCCATCGCCTTTCGCCGCACGGTGTATGGCAGCCGTGAAGCTGCCCTCGCCTGGCACGCCGACGGCATCGATGCCGGCCTGGAAGCCGTGCATGGCGAGGCCCTGGCCAAGATCGCCCTCGCACCTGCGTCGATGACCCTGGCAGCGCGGTGGGAGAAACTTTTCACCACCCGCGTTGGCGCCTTCCGCCGCCATGCGGCGGTGGCGGCCGTGCTTGAGGCCGAGCGCGGCGCCATCCGCACCGCCGTCGAATGGGATGACCTGGTCATCCGTCACCGTGCCGTGCTGGCGACGGTTGGCAGCGAACTGCAGACCCTTCCTGAGCGCGTCGTGGTCCAAGCCGAGTCGCTCGCCCAACGTCGCCGGCAAGGCACCAAGACCCTCGGCGCGGCGCAGGCGGCGCTGAGCGTGGCCCTGGTCGTCGATCGTCTGCTGGCCCCGGGATTCGCGACGCGACTGCCGTGGTCGGCACTGCGGCGCCTGGATGTGCTGCTGGCGGCGCAGGCTCGGCGCCTTGAGCCCGCGTCCCGCGCCGATGCGCGTATCAGTGATCGCATCCAGGGGCTTTTTTCCGCCTGGGATGACGCGCTTGGCAGTGATGCGCCGCGCCTGCTGCAGGTCCTCGGCCTGACCCGCACCGTTCGCGGGCTATGGGGCTGCCTGCACGAATGCGTCGCGGCCCTGGTCGAGGGTCACGCCGCCCAGGCCGCCGAGATGCGCCTGCGTCTGGGGCTCGAAGAGCTCGCCCGCCAGCTCGGCGATGCTCGTGACCGCATCGCCGAGACCCGCCAGGAGCTGATCGAGGCCAGCCGCATGACGCCGCGCATCGCCGTTGCCGAACGCCGCCAGCGGCTGAGCACGGAGCTCGCGACCCTGATCAAGGAATTCCCCGATCTGGGTCTCGGCAGTGACCTCCCCGGCCAACACGCTCAGGCGCGGGCGCTCATCGCCCGCGTACGCGCCTCGTTGTGATGTGGATCTGAAGGCCCAGGATGGCGACGTGCTTACCGTGATCCTGACCACCTTCCTGTTGGGCGCCTTTATCGGTTCGTTCCTCAACGTCTGCGTCCACCGCCTGCCGCGCAACGAGAGCGTGGTCCATCCGCCCAGCCGCTGCTATGCCTGCGGCACGCACCTTTCGTGGTACGACAATCTGCCGATCCTCGGTTGGCTGATGGTGTGGGGCCGCTGCCGTGCCTGCGGCACGCATTTCAGCAGCCGGTACCTGTTCGCCGAGCTCGCCGTCGGCGCGCTGACCGCGGGTACCGCCGTCTGGTTGCAGACCACCGACCTCGTCTGGCAGCGTTTCGGCTATGTCTCGGAAATGGTTGCCTTCGGCCTGGCCTTCACCGCCCTGCTGGTGCTGGTGTGGAACCTTTACGTCTCGTCGCTGATCGATCTCGATCACTACATCATTCCCGATGAGCTGACCAAGAGCTTCCAATTGCTCGCCCCGTTTTTGGCGGTGCTCGCCGGCACCGGCATGGCGATCGAAGCGCCCTTGCCGGAATCGTGGGCGATCTCCAGCGATGCTTTCGGCGTCGTGACCCAGACCCCCATGCACCTGCTGGCGTGGATGGGCGGCATCGGCGGCGGGTCGCTGCTGCTGCTGGCGCTCTCGGTGCCGGTGGCGCGGGTCATCTATTCGACCTTCACCAAGGAGGCGCCGTGGACCGAGGACGATCACCGTGGCTTCCGTACCGGCGTGTGGTGGTTCATGGCCTGCACCGCCGTGCACCTGCTGGCATTGACGGGGATGGTGCTGTTCCAACCGGGCAGCTGGTGGCTGCTGGCGTCGCTGCTGCTGGCCCAGGCCATCCTCGGCAGCCTCGCCGGGTGGTTCAGCCTCTACCTCGTGGGCTTCCTCGGCACCATCGCCTTCCGCAAGAACGCCATGGGTTTCGGCGACGTCAAATTCCTCGCCCCGATCGGAGCCTTCCTCGGCCCGGTGGGCGTGCTCTACGCGTTCTTCGCCGCCGCCATCATCGGCACCCTCATCGGCGTGCCGATGCTCATCCTGCGTAGCACCCGGGTCGTACCATTTGGACCCTATCTGGCCATGGGTGCGCTGTTGGCTTTGGTCTTAGGCGGCTGGTTTCACCAGCTGTTGTTCGCCGGATTTTTTTAGGCTGCCTCGCTCACCTCTCGGAGCTTGTTCCTCAGCGCGCGTTTCGGTCTCGACAGGCGGGCTTTTTCCATAGTGTGCTTGCTTACTCTTGACGCCGGCATTCGCCAGCGCCCGGAATGCTTGTTTTTGTGCGCCTTTTACGGAGCCCCAATCGTGGTTGATGCAGCTGCTGCCGACATCCAAGCCCAGGCGCAAAACAAGGCCAAGGTCCTGATCGAGGCACTGCCCTACCTCAAGCGCTTCCACCACCAGTTCATGGTCGTGAAGGTCGGCGGCGAGGCCGTCGAGCAGCCCGAGGTCCTCGATCGGCTGCTGACCGATCTGGTGTTCCTCGAACAGGTCGGGGTCAGTCCGATCCTTGTCCACGGTGGCGGCAAATCGATCAGCCGGGCCATGGAACAGGCCGGTCTGGTTCCTAATTTTCATAATGGTCGGCGCATCACCGATGAGCCGACCATGGCCATCGTCAGCCGCGAAGTCGAGAAGCTCAACACGCTGATCGTCAATCGCGTCTTCGACCTCGGCGGGGCCGCCATCGGCATGTGCCCGCCGCGCCACCATCTCGTCCACGGCGTGGTCATGGACCCGGCCCTCGGCCTGGTCGGGCAACCCACGCGCGTCGACCGCGAACGTCTGGCGCGCTTCGCGACGCGCGGCCTGATCCCCATCGTGCCGCCGCTGTCGGTCGATGCCCAGGGCCGGGCGATGAATACCAACGCCGACGATATCGCCCTGGCGGTGGCCACCGCCATCGGCGCCGCGAAGCTGATGTTCTGCTCATCCGTGCCGGGGGTTATGACCGATCCCAAGGATCCATCGACCCTGTTCTCGTCACTGAACGTGAGCAAGGTCCGCCAGCTGGTCGCCGAGGGCATCATCAAGGGCGGTATGATCCCCAAGGTCGAAAGCTGCATCGGCGCCCTGCAATCGGGCGTGGCCAAGATCCATATCGTTGGCGCTGATCAGCCGCATGCGCTGCTGCTCGAAATTTTCACTTCCGAAGGCATCGGCACGGAACTCACCCTGGACTAAAAGAATGGGCTGCGCCCAGGCGCGGTGGAATAGCGGTTATGTTCAAGCATTTTTTGTCGCTCAATAGCTTCTCGCCACGCGAGTTCTCGGACCTGCTCTCGGTCGCGTTGTACCTCAAGCGCCGCCGGACGCAGGGCATCAGCGAACACGCTTTGGCGGGCAAGACCCTCGCCATGGTCTTCGAGAAACCGTCGCTGCGCACGCGCCTGTCGTTCGAACAGGCGATGAGCGAGCTTGGCGGGCGCTCGCTATATATTCGCGGCGAAGAGATCGGCCTGGGCAAGCGCGAGCCGATCCAGGACGTTGCCCGGGTGCTGTCGCGTTATGTGCAGGGCATCATGGCCCGCGTCTACAAGCACGAATCGATCGCCGGTCTGGCGGAATTCGGTAGCGTGCCAGTGGTCAATGGGCTGTGCGATCGCTTCCATCCCTGTCAGGCGCTTGGCGACCTGCTGACCATCCGCGAACATCTCGGGACCACTAGCGGGCTCAAGATCGTCTTCGTCGGTGATGGCAATAACGTCGCCCGCAGCCTCGCCAATGCCACCGTCCTCGGCGGTTCGGAATTCGTTCTCGCCTGTCCAGCCGGCTATGGTTGGTCGGCGGCCGACCGCCTGAAGTTCGCCGGCCAGAAGGTGAGCGAAGTCGCCGATGTCCAGCAAGCCGTCAGCGGCGCGCACATCCTTTATACCGACGTTTGGACGAGCATGGGCCAAGAGGCTGAACAAGCCAAGCGTATCCGTGATTTCCAGGGCTATCAGATCAATGCCGATCTGATCAGCCAGGCTCCCGATGCCCGCATCATGCACTGCCTGCCGGCGCATCGCGACGAGGAGATCACCAACGAGGCCGTCGAACATCCGCGTTCGATTATTTTTGATCAGGCCGAAAACCGTCTGCATGCGCAAAAAGCCGTCCTGCGTCTGCTGATGGCCAACGACGCCGAACAGGTGATCGCCGCTGCCCGCTGATCCACGTGGCGTGCCCGAGCGCTCACGACTCCGCCTGCTCCTCAGCCCCCGGCGGAGTCGTGAGCGCTGATTTCCCCCGCTCCTCCAGGAAACACCAATGCCTCTTCGCCCCATGACTTTTCAACGCGGTTTCGTCAAGCATCCGGCCGGCTCCTGCCTGGTCGCCTGCGGTGACACGCGGGTGCTGGTCACCGTCTCGATCGAGAACTCGGTGCCGCCGCATCGCAAGGGTTCGCAAGGCAAGCCCGGCCTCGGCTGGCTGACCGCCGAATACAACATGCTGCCGGGTTCGACCACACCACGCAAACGCCGCGATGGCGCGAAGCAGGACGGCCGCAGCGTCGAGATCCAGCGCCTCATCGGTCGCAGCCTGCGTGCCGCGGTCGACATCGACAAGCTCGGTGAGATCACCCTCGCCATCGATTGCGATGTCCTGCAGGCCGACGGCGGCACGCGCACGACTTCGATCACCGGCGCCTGGGTCGCGCTCTATGACGCGCTCGGCGTGCTCGCCGCGCAGCAGAAGAAATCCGGTCCCGAATACTATCTGCTCGGCCAGGTGGCGGCGATCTCGGTCGGCGTGGTCCAGGGTCAGGTCGAGGTCGACCTCGACTACGTCAAGGATTCGCAGGCTGATGTCGACATGAACGTGGTCGGTCGCGGTAGCGATTTCATCGAGGTCCAGGGCACCGGTGAACACGGTGTCTTTAACCGCTCGCAGTTGGATGAGCTGATGGACGCCGCCAGCGGGGCGCTCGTGGAAATCCAGGTCTTGCAGCGCAAAGCCCTGGGCTTGAAGGAGTAGAAGGCCTGCTTGAGAACTCGTTGCCGAGACGCTATATTAGCGGCAGCGAGGCGACCATGGACATCGGTTCTTTACGTTCAGGCGGTGGCATCCAGGCCACCGCCAGCGCCATCCAGAACTCTCAGGTGCGCTTCGACGCCGCTGCTGAAGACGTCATCGGCGCGGCCCAGGATCTGGCCTCTGACGAGCCGACTGCGAGTGACAGCGACCTCACCGCCGGCATCGTCAACATGCAGGCGGAATCGTCGGTGAATCAGGTGCTGTATGGCGTCTTCAAGCGCCAGGTTGATCAGCAGCAAGCGCTGATGGACATGATCCAGCCCAAGTAGTGCGTTCTGATCAGCAGCTTACCAGGGTCAACGGGACCGCTGCAGCGCGGATATCGATCATTACGCCGGGAGCCACGGGTACGGTGAGATTTGGTCCATCGAGATAAAGCGCCATGCCTGGCAAGGCCGGGATGAGGAGCAGTCCGCGCGGTGGCAATTGCGTGCCCGCGAGCAGCGAGACCTGTTCGCGGGCGAGGAATGGTTCGCGGACCTTGAACAGCAATGCCGGGAGATGTCCGGGGACCGGTTCCACGCCCGCGCTATGGATGGCGCCGGTACTACCGTGCGCAGTCGAAATCCACACCCCGCTGGAGCGTTGGAATTCGCGCTGCCCGTCGCATTCGAGGACATAGCGGGCGAGCACCGCCGGATTGCTATGGCTGAAGAGCACGTCGTTGAGGATGCGGTAGGTCCTCTCACCGACGCTGATCGCCAGGCGATGCAGCGGTTCACGCTGCGCCTCTCCGCGGCGCCAGGCGTCGACGCCGGCGGCGACGGTGGCGGCGGTGAAGCGCGTGAAATGCCCGACCGAGCGCTCAGGATCGGAATTGACGGTGAGAAAGGGCGCTGCCGTGGCCAGGGTATTGGCGGTGAAGACGGTGCCGTCGCCGCCGACGGTGATCACCAGGGACACGCCCGAGGCATCGC
>JBILBP010000241.1:0-4461 GCA_044353645.1 Planctomycetota bacterium
CAGTGCGACTTGGTTCAGTGCGGCTTGGTCAGGCGGCGGGTGTCGCTGGCGGGAGACAAGACGAGCACGTTGTCGGTGAGTTCACGATAGAGTTTGGCCACCGTCGACATGCTCAGGCCGACCACCGTGTCCCACGAACCTTGCAGATCGACGACGAAGCGATCACCGGTCTCCTGGATGGCGTAGGCCCCGGCCCGCCCGCGATGCTCGCCGGTGGCGAGATAGGCGCGGATCTCCGCTGGCGTCAAAGCGCGCATGGTGATCCGAGCGATGCTGATACCCGAGGCCTCGACGCTGACCACGCCCTTGTTGACCCGGATCAGGTGGTGGCCGGTGAGCACGCTGTGCGTGGTGCCTTGCAAGGCGGTGAGAATGCGTTCGGCGTCGGCATCATCGCTGGGCTTGCCGAACATCGTCATGCCCAGGCTGACGACCGTATCGGCAGCGAGGATCACGCCGCTGGCTGTCGGCGGAATGATGGCACCGCGGGCTTTGACCTGCGCTCGCTCAAGGGCCACCAGCTGTGGCCGATCACCGGTGACGGATTCTTCATCACCGGTCGAGGGCACGACGGTGAAGGGCACTGCGGCGCGTTCGAGGAGCATGGCCCGCTGGGGGCTTTGGCTGGCGAGGTAGATCACGCTGGCAAGATACCCTGCGAATGGGCTTGGCAGCAAGTCCTACTCCGCGGGGCTGGTGTTGGCGATGCCAGTGGGCGCACCACGATGCAGATCCTATTGTCATATACGTAGAAAGACCCGGCCCCGAAGGCCTTGAAGTTCAACGAGGCAAGCGTTGAGCGCGCCCGCCGCACGCTCCGGCTGGCACGCTCGCGCACCTGCGCATGATCCTCCGCGCTTATGCCTACGACGTCTTCCGCTGTCCGTGTCCGCTCTTTCGCTGTTGGATCCTCTGTTGCCGGATCTTCCACGGCTGGCGCCGGCCGTGCCGCACGGCCATTGACCGGTCGCCGCTCGCTGCAGTTGCATGCCGCCGCCAAGACCGTCATTCCCGGGGGGGTCAATTCACCCGTGCGCGCGTGGAAGCGCCTAGGTGGCAATCCGCTGACCCTGGTGAGTGGGAAGGGCGCCTACGTCGTCGATGCCGATCGCCGGCGCTATCTCGACCTGATCCTCTCGTGGGGACCGCTGCTGCATGGCCATGCCCAGCCGAAGGTCGTGCGCGCCGTGCAGCAGGCGGCCGAGCGCGGCCTGAGCTTCGGCGCGCCGACCGCCGGCGAGACTGAGCTGGCGACCTGCATCCGCGCCGCTCTGCCAAGCATGGAGCGCATCCGCTTGGTGTCCTCGGGTACCGAGGCGACCATGAGCGCCTTGCGCGTCGCGCGTGCCGCCACCGGCCGCGAAATCATCATCAAGTGCGACGGCTGCTATCATGGCCATGCCGATCACCTGCTGGTCGCCGCCGGCAGTGGGCTCGCCACCGGCAACCAACCGGATTCCAGCGGTGTGCCGGCGGCCTTCGCGGCGCTGACCGTCAGCGTCCCCTATAACGATCTCAAGGCCATGGCGCGGGTTTTCGCCCAGCATCGCCGACAGGTCGCGGCGGTGATCATCGAGCCGGTGGCCGGCAACATGGGTTTCGTCCTGCCGGCGGCCGGCTATCTCGAGGGCCTGCGCGCACTGTGCACGCGCCATGGCGCGCTGCTGATTTTCGACGAAGTCATGACCGGATTCCGCGTCGCCTGGGGCGGTTGGCAGAATGTCTGCGGCGTGACTCCCGATCTGACCTGTCTGGGCAAGGTCATGGGCGGCGGCCTGCCGGCAGCGGCGTATGGCGGTCGCGCCGAGATCATGGCCCATCTCGCGCCCGAGGGCGCCTGCTATCAGGCCGGCACCCTCAGCGGCAACCCGGTGGCGGTGGCGGCGGGTCTGGCCAATCTGCGCCTTGCCCACGGGCGCACCTTCTACGCTCGCCACGGGGCGCGTTTGCAGCAGGTCGTCGAGGGCTTCCGCCGTCTGGCGCAGCGTCATCAGGTGCCGGTACAGGTGGCCCAGGCGGGACTGATGTGGGGCTTCTTCTTCAACGCCGAGGCAGTCACCGATTTTGCCAGCGCCAGCCGCTCGCACGACGGTCGCTGGCAGGTCTTCTTCCGGGCGATGACCGCGCGCGGCATCCTCATGCCGCCGAGCCCCTACGAGGCCTCCTTCTGGTCGTCGGCGCATGGCGCCACGGAAGTGAAGGTCCTCCTCGCCGCCATCGACGGCGCTCTCGCCGAAGTCAAAGCTGCGCATGGGTGAGCCCAAGCCGAAAGTTGAGCCCAAGCTGAAAGCTGAGCCCAAGCCAGACTCCAAGCCCAAGCCAAAAGCCAAAGTCCCGAAGCCGTCCAAGTCGTCGGCAACCGAACTCGACCTTGGTCTGCGGCGCGCCTGGGGGCCATTCCTGGGCTTGATGCTGCCGGTGCTGTTGCTGGTGGTGTTCGCCCTCTGCCAGTGGCCGGCGCCGTGGTGGCACGGACCGCGTCTGCGGCATGCCTGGAACACCGATGATACCAAGCACCTGGCCTTGGCCGTAGGTGGGGCGGGATTGGCGGTGTGCGCGTTCTGGATCGTCATACCGGTCGCGCATTGGCTGCGCTGTGCGCCCCTCGAACGCTTTCGCGGCGGTAACCGCTGGGCTTGGCTGCTTCCCCTGCTGGTCGCCACTCCAGCCTGGATCGCTCTCTACCTGGCAGCATTGGGATGCGTGGCCCTCGGTGGATACGCCGCGATCAGCGGCTTGCTGCAGTTTGGCGTACCGGAGCTGCTGCGGGCTTGGCGCGATTGAACACCATCGCGCCGTCCAGCGGAAAAGCCGGTTTGCAGAAAAAAAAATAACCTGTTAAGTTCGGCCGAAGCCACCGTCGACCGCGGATAAGGGTCGGAGCCACTATGAGCCTTTCGCGATGCCCGGTCCTGATCTGGTGGTTGGCAAGGAGCCTGGCCGCAATGAGCCTGGCCGCAATGAGTCTGGCCACTGCGCTGGTGAGTGCCGAGCTCCCGGCGCCGGCCACGCCGCTGCCGACCCCCGTCGATCGGCGTCTAGGAACGCCCGATCCCGAAACCATCGAATATCCGCACGAGACGCCACCCGCTCAAGACGTCGTCGAGCTCGGGCGTATTCTTTTTTTCGACCAGCGTCTATCAGGCAATCAGACGCAATCCTGTGCCTCCTGCCATGATCCCGATCGCGGTTTCGGCGATGGCCTGGCCGTGGGGCTCGGCAGTCATGGCAATCGCCTCGGACGGAACACGCCGCATCTCTATAATCTCGCCTGGAACCGCGTCTTTTTTTGGGATGGACGTGCCGCCAGCCTCGAGGAGCAGGCGCTGGCGCCGATCACTTCCCAGGGTGAGATGGACATGGACATCACCCAGCTCTTAGTGCGCCTGCAGCAGGTCGAAGCCTACCAGCAGCGCTTCGCGGCGGCATTCGCCTCACCGGGGATCACCAGTGAGCGCGTGGGCTTGGCGATCGCCGCCTTCGAAGCCACGCTGATCAGTCGCAATGCGCCCTTCGATCGCTATGCGCAGGGCGACGCCACGGCGATGTCGGTCGAAGCCCAGCGCGGTATGGCGCTGTTCGTGGGCAAGGCCAACTGCATCGCCTGCCATAGCGGACCGAATTTCACCGACGAAAGCTTCCATCGTCTGGGACTGAAGAGCACTGATCGCGGGCGGGCGGCGATCCAGCTTGGGGCGACGATTCAGTCCGGGGCGGCGATGGAGCAGGCCTTCAAGACCCCTGGCCTGCGTAACAGCCTGCTGACCGCGCCCTACATGCACGACGGCTCCCAGCCCAGCCTGGAAGCCGTGATCCGCTTCTACAATCGCGGCGGCGACATCCCGACGCCAGACCCACTGATTAAGCCGCTGCATCTCGACGAGCGCGAGATCGCCGATCTGCTTGCCTTCTTGGGAGCATTGACCGATCCCCTGCGCATCGAGCGGCCGGTTGTTCCTTGAGCACCAGGAAAAAACCTCTTTGCCGATTTGCCGAGATCAGTGGGCAACTGAAGAGCAACGGTGAATTCCCAAGTCCAGCTTCCCGGCGATGAGGTAGGCCATGATGTTGAATGTCTTGTGGAGCTGGTATTCACGGGCTTTACCCTCGGCTGCTTGAAGAAGGCTGTTGAGCCTTTCCATGACGGCATTGGTGAGATGGGAGGTGAACCAGCGCGGCATCCCGTTGCCACCAGGAACCGCTCGAGCAGGTCAGTGGCCGAGTCGACCTTTTAGCTGAGTTCTGGTTCCCACATTGTTTGGATGCCGCCATGCCCGTGGTCACGGTTCAACCTCAAAAACGTAGTTGGCATCCACCGTGTTGACGGTTTAAATGCCGGGTGGTCCGATGACGGTATCCTGGGAGCCAGGGACGGCCGTGTCAGTCCACGGGCTGGCCGTATTCTTTATCGAATTTCTGCACGTGTCCGGGCTGTGGGCGGCATTGCGTGATCGCTGTCCG
>JBILBP010000026.1:0-14595 GCA_044353645.1 Planctomycetota bacterium
TGCTCGCCGCCGGGAACGCGCCCCTCGCGGGCGAGGGCCTCGCCAGTCTCGTGCGTGGCGTCATCGCCGGGACACCGCTGCCACGTGGTGCGCTCGGCGAGGAGTTCGTCAGCGAGGTTGCCGTGCTCGGGGCGCAGATCGCCGAAGCCTTGGCCTATGCCCATGGCCAGGGCGTCGTGCACCGCGACATCAAGCCCGCCAATCTCATGCTCGATGTCGACGGACACGTGTGGGTCGCCGATTTCGGCTTGGCCAAGGCCCCGGCCGACGGCTCGATCACCGCGACCCGGGCCATCGCCGGCACCTTGCGCTATGTCGCCCCCGAACGTCTGAGCGGTCAGACCGATGGCCGTGGTGATCTCTACGCCCTGGGCTTGACCCTGTTCGAGCTGCTCGCTCTGCGTCCGGCGTTTCCCCAGGCAACCCACGGTGCGTTGCGAGAGGCCATCGTCCATCAGGGGGCACCGTCATTGCAGCGTCTCTGTCCGCAGGTTGCCCCGGCGCTGGTACGGGCGGTGATGCGCGCCTGCGCACGGCATCCCCAGGCGCGTCAGGCCGATGGCCAGGGGCTGGCGCAAGAGCTGCGCGCGGCGGTGGCCGTGAGCACGGAGATCAGGCTGCAGCGTTGGCGGCGACCAGTTCTGGTGGCGGCGGCGGCCCTGGTGGTGTTCATCGGTGTCGCTTTTTGGCATCGGCCCCCGCCGGGTCCGCCGCCTGAGGGTCCGCTGCCTGAGGGTCCGCTGCCTGAGGGTCCACTGCCTGAGGGTCCGCTGCCAGAGGGTCCGCCGCTGGAGCATCCACGCAGAGGAGATTCGCGAGCCCATCCGCACGCGCCGAGCGCGGCGCTCGATGCGCTGTTCCCGCCGCCGGAAGTAGGCGATGAACCGTGGCATCGTCGTCCGCCGCCACCGGGCGGTCATCGGCCGGGTTTGCCTCCCCGTCCTTTTCCCCCGCCGCGTCCGGGTGATCCGCCGCCGCCCGAGTAAGTGGACGAAAGGACTTAGTGACTGATGAAGGCCAGGGGATGGTTGAAGAGGTACAGGCCCACGCCCCAGGCGACGGCCCAGGTGACGAACTTGAAGATCACGAAGAACCAGAACAACGTGGGATTGGCGAACTCTAGGCGCGGATCGGGACCACCGGCGGGCACGCGTCTCAACAACGCCAATTTTCCGAGTCCGACGCAGCCTTTACCAAGACCGAAGACGAACAGGAAGGTCCCCACCCAGATCGCCAACGGCGGGCCGACCTTGAGCGCGTGACAGATCACCGCGCCGATCGCGATCAGGAAAGTGACCAGCAGGCTGATTAAGGGAAGGCGGTGCAGCATGGGCAGGCAGGGTGGCCCTGCGGCGGCGAACAAAAGGCCGAAAACGTACGCGGTTATTTGGCGGCCTGCACGAGGTAGGCATCGGCGAGCATGACGTGGTCGCCGATGTCGAAGCGTTCTCCGAGGGCGATCTCGAGGCGCAGACTGGTAACGCCTTGCAGATCGAGGTCGAGGCTTGCGGGGGCTTCGCCGCCGCGCACCCGGTCGCTGTGCCACAGGGTTTTGCCGTCGCCGGAGAGCGTCACCGGACAATCACCCTCGGGGGCGACGGCGTCGGCGATGCCGAGCAGGCCACGCAAGCGCACGAAGCGTCGGTCGAGATTCCAGGTCACGGTGGCGGCGCTGTGCACGGTGATGCCCTTGGCATAGCGTATACCGCTCAGCAGCAGCGGGCCGCCATCGAGGGCGTGATCGCGCTGCCATGGCCAGACGACGTCGAAAGCGCCTTTTTCGACCACCGTCGCGGGCGCGAGATCAGATATCCAGGTCCGTCGTCCGCCATCGACGCGTAGGCGATGGCCTTTGAGCAGGCTGCTGTCGATCGGCTGATGGCTCGCGGCCAACTGCAGGCCGGTGGCGGTGGCGACCAGGCGCAGAGGTGGGCGGTTGGCTTCGATGGTCACCAGCAAGCCCAGACCCGTGGCGCGAGTGCTGCCCTGGGCCAGGCGTACCCCCTGGATATCGTTGAACGCCAAGGCCAAGGGCTCGGGGTCGAGCGAGGTCGCGATGAGCAGTTTGCCGTCGCGAAGGCCCTGCACCCGGCCATCAACAGTACCGCTGGCGACCAGTACGCGGTCAAGTCCGGCCTCGGCAGGGGCGGTCTCATTGATGCCCCAGCCGCTGATGCTGGTGAGCGGGATCTCATGGAGTCCGAAAGGTGTGGTCACGGCCAGCGCATCGTCGGCGCCGGCGGCGATCGACAGCACCGGCAACCAGCTGCCATCGGTGAGCCACAAGCCGAGCGCGAGGGCCCCGAGCGGGGCTGTGTCGGCCACCGTTCCAGTGTTGTTGGCAGCGGAAAGTTCGATCCAGTCGGTGTCGCGCAGCGCCAAGAGCGGCTTGCCATCGCCGAGCACCTGCTCGGCGGTGAGGGTCACGGCGGTGACCGTGAGCGGTGCGCCTTCGAGGGGCGCGACGGTGGCGGCTGCCGCCGCCGATGACAGGAGGAGCAACGCGCAGAGGCTTTGCGCGAGTGTCCGGCACGGCGAGAAAAAGTGCGGCATCAGCATTCGACTCGGATCACGGCGCGCGCCCGGCCGTCAGTCCGTGAGGGCGGTGACCGCTTCGCTACGCGTTTTATAGAACGGGAAGACCTTGTCGAAACGTGTCAGCGAAAAAATTTCCTCAAGCGCCGGCGAGTCGACGCCGCACAGCACCAGGCGCCCGCTCTGCTCCTGGGTCTGACGCAGACGCTGCACCAGCGGGCCGAGGCATGACGAATCGAGGGTGGCGACGCCCGCGAGATCGATGACCAGATGCGTGAAGGCCCCGGTCTCGTCGAGGAAGCGCTGCGCGAAATAATGGCGCACCTGATCGAGGTTGGCGTTACCTAATTCATCGCGTCGAAACGACAGCACATGCACGCCATGGTCTTCAATGAGGATTGGCTGATAGAGATCCATAGCGGCTTCCAAGACGAGTTCCCTAGCAGGCTGTGCCCTAACGCTGCGAACGCAATATGTTTTGGCAGAATTTCGGGTCTCCTGGGGGGATTTGCAAGGCTCCCATTTGCGCACTTGGCAGTGCCGTCCGTGGGCTGATACTCTCGGCAATGTCCAAAACCGTCGATGTGCAATTAGTAAATCCCTTTCTGGTGGCCACTTTGGAATGCATGACGGTGATGGCCGGACTGCAACCCGAGCGCCGGCGACTGTTCCTGAAAACCACCCCGCTGATGCACGGCGACATTGCCGGCATCATCGGCCTCTCCCAGGCCGGCAGTCAAGGCCTAATTACCGGCAGTGTAGTCGTAAGTTTCCCCAACTCCCTGGCGCGACGCATCGTCTCTCGGCTGATGGGCGAAGATGCCGAGACCCTGCCCAAGGACCTCTTGATGGATGGTATCGGCGAGGTTGCCAACATGGTCGGTGGCGGCGCTAAACGCCTGCTTGCGGGTACCTCGTACCGTTTCGATATCTCGACTCCGACGGTCCTCGCAGGCCACGCGGTGAATCTCTACAATCCCCCGGAAACGGTCTCCATCGCCTGCGAATTCCTCGCCCATCCGCAGTGGTCGGAGACCTTCCTGATCGAGCTGGCGACCAAACCCATAGACCGGTAGGAGTCTGTCGGGAACAGATTCGGTTCGCTGACTGCCCACTTGCTAGCGTCGGTAGGCGAATGGCCCGGCTGGCGACAAGGATGTGAATCGAGGGCACGGCCGGTGAACGGATCAGGTACCGGCGGGTTCAGTGCTTGTGCCTGCAGGCGCCGACCTTGAATCCCGCCCATGCATTGCCTCTATCTGCACGGCTTCGGTTCAGGTCCCAAGACCGCCAAGGGCGTGGCCCTCGGCCAGCGCCTGGCGGGTAGCGTGAGCTCGTATTCCATTCCTGATCTGGAAGGTGGCTCGTTCACCGAGCTGACCATGGATGGCATCTTCGCCCGTGTCGAGGCGGCGGTACTGGCCTTGCCCGCCGATCGCCAGCCGGTGCTGATAATCGGTTCGTCGCTGGGCGGGTATGTGGGTGCGCAGATGGCCGCTAGCGGGCGTCTGCCGCGCGTTGCGGGCTTGCTGCTGATCGCGCCCGCCTTCGGCTTCACCGCGCATTGGGCCGAGCGTCTGGGAACCGCCGGTATCGAGCGCTGGCGCAGCCAGGGCAGCCTGCCGTTCTATCATTTCGCGGTCGAGCGCGAGCTGCCCCTGGGGATTGGTTTCTATGAGTCCTGTCTGGCGCTGCCGGAGCTGCCCGGACAGGCGTCGCAAGCCGTGACCATCGTCCATGGCCTTCATGATGAGACCGTCGACCACCGCCGTTCAGCGCGCTATGCGGCGGAGCGTGCCCATGTCGAACTGCACCTGGTCGAGGGCGATCACCGCCTCACCGAGGCCCGGCACGAGCAGCTCATCGGCTGGTGTGCGCAGGATCTCCTGACCCGCTTGGCCCCTGGTACCGCGGGTGCCGGCGGCGCGGTAGCCTAGATGACCGGCGTCAGCCGTTTTGCGCCCAGTGCCACCGGCCGCGCCCATCCCGGGACGCTGCTAGCGGCTCTGCTGTGCTGGCTGGATGCCCGTCAGCACGGTGCGCGAGCGGTCTTGCGGGTCGAGGATCTCGATCCCGAACGCTGCTCGCCGGCGCTGGTGAACGGGCTCATCGAGGACCTCGCCTGGTTCGGCCTCGATTGGGATGCGCTCGAGATCCAGAGCGCGCAGCGCCAGCGTCATGAGGCGGCGCTCGATGCGCTCGCCGCTCTCGGTGTCCTCTATCCCTGCGGATTATCGCGCAGCGAACTGCGCGCCCTCGGACGCACGGGTCCCGACGGGGCGTTGATGAGCGACCATCGCCACCGTGGCCGGCCCCTGCCGGCAGGGGGCTGGCGCGCCTGCGGCGAGCCCTTGCGCGTGCAGCTGCCGGGCACCCTCGGCGATCCGATCGTGCGCCGCCGCGATGGCGCTATCGCCTATCACCTGGCGTCGGTGGTCGATGATGCGGCGGTGGGCGTGACGCGCATCGTGCGCGGCCGCGATCTCGCCCCCAGCGTCGCCACGCAGGTAGCCTTACAGGAACTGCTCGGCCTGCCGACGCCGATCTATCACCACCACGCGCTGCTTTTGGATGCCGCCCTGCCGGACCAGTCCGCCGGCGGAAAATTCGCCAAATTCCACGGGGCGGTGGCAGTACCCGAGCTCGCCAGGACGATGTCCGCCGAGGCCCTCTGTGGCATCCTCGCGGCGGCGATCGGCCTGCGGCCAACTTCCCAGCCGCTGACGCCGCAGGCGTTGCGCGCGGAGTTCAGTTGGGCCGCGGTCAGTGAGCGGGATGTCCGTCTGCGCTGGACCGGCACGACCCTTGCCGTCGCGCCCGGGCCGCTCGTCGACCCAGTGCCGCAGATCGCTCCTGCGGCAGGGGCACCACCGGTGCCGACCTATGCCTGGCTGACGCCGGCGGCTCCGGCGGCGATCGCGATCGTCGCTATGCCGGCAGTAGAGGCGGCCTTCGATCGGCCTTTACCGGGCCTGGATGAGTCCCGCTTCATGCGCTTGCGCGATCCGCAGGGGGCGGTCGTCGATGAGCTGGTGGTCGAGCGCATCGCCGCCGATCGCCTGCAGGTCATGCCGCACGGCGGGCCCGGCGTGCGCCAGGCGGTGGATGCCTGTCTGCAGGCGCATGGTCTGCAACCCGCCGCCGTCAGCGATACGCAGACGTACTGGGCGACTCTGGCGCGGGCGCCGTCGCCGGCGGCGGTGGCCTGGTTGCTGGCTAATCCCGATGCCGAGCCGCCTTTCGCCCGTGCGTTCCTCGAGCGCCCGCCGCTGATCTTGATCACCGGGCCGGCGAATGCCGGCAAGTCGACCTTGCTCAATCACTGGTGCGGGCGGCGCCGGGCGCTGATCTCGGACCTCCCCGGCACCACCCGCGATCTGGTGGCGGCCGAGACCCTTATCGATGGCTGGCGCGTACGCCTGCTCGATTCGGCCGGCCTGCGGCCCACCGACGATCCCCTGGAGCAGGCCGGCCAGGCCCTGGTGGCGGCCGCGCGCACGCGCGCGGATGTGGTCATCTCGCTGTGTCCGCCGGGGGCTGATCAGCCGCAGGCGGCCGGCGATCTGGTGGTCTGGGGCAAGGCTGATTTGCGACACTCTAGGCCCATAGTTGCACCTGACGAAGGCCCCCAACCTCTGCTGTGGTCGGCCAACGAGGCCGCCGCCGGACTGGTACGCCTGGGCCGTGCGGTGCGCGAGCGCCTGGGGTTGCCCGCAGGGCCGAGCGGGTAAGCTACCCCTCCTTAACCATGATCGATCTCGCTGCCCTCCGTGCCGACCCGGCTTTCTTCCACCAAGCCTGGGCAAATCGCGGTCTGAGCGTCGAGGTCACGGCGCTGCTGCAGGCCGACGAAGCCATCCGTCAGCAGAAGTTCGCCGCCGAGCAGAAGAAGGCCGAACAGAACCTCGCCTCGAAGAACATCGCCGGCATCGCCAAGGCCGGTGGCGATGTCGCCAGCGCCAAGGACGCCGCCCGCGCCCTCGGCGATGAAGTCGCGGCCATCGATCGCGCCCGCGAACACGCCGAAGCCGCCCTCCATCAGCAGCTCCTCGGCCTGCCCAATCCCTGCCTCGCGAGCGTGCCGCTGGGCAAGGACGCCAGCGACAATCGCGTCGCCGGCGAGTGGGGCAGCAAGCCGAGCTTCGCCTTCGCCGCCAAGGCCCACTGGGATCTCGGCCCGGCCCTGGGGATCGTCGATTTCGAGCGCGCGACGAAGATCTCGGGCTCTGGTTTCGTGGTCCTCTCGGGCCCCGGCGCACGCCTCGCGCGCGGCTTGGTGCAGTGGTTCCTCGACACCCACGTCGATCACCACGGCTACACCGAATTGGCGGTGCCGTACCTCGTCAATGCCCAGGCCATGCAGGGCACCGGGCAGTTGCCGAAATTCGCCGATCAGCTCTTCGCCTGCAAGGATGATCCGCTGTACCTCATCCCCACCGCGGAAGTGCCGGTGACCAACCTGCACAGCGGCGAGATCCTCGAGACCAAGGATCTGCCTCGCAAATACACCGCGCATACGCCGTGCTTCCGCCGCGAAGCCGGAGCCGCCGGCATCGGCACGCGCGGCATGACCCGCGTACACCAGTTCGACAAGGTCGAGGTCGTGTGGTTGACCCGCCCCGAGCACAGCGAAGCCGACCTCCTGACGCTGCGCGGCCACGCTGAATCGCTGCTGCAGCAGCTCGGCCTGCACTACCGCATCCTCGAACTGTGCACCGGCGATACCGGTTTCGGCAGTGCCAAGACCTATGATCTGGAAGTGTGGAGCCCGGGCACCAACGGCTGGCTCGAAGTCAGCTCGTGCTCGACCTTCACCGATTTCCAGGCACGTCGCGCTAACTTGCGCTTCCGCGCTCTTGGCGCGGATGGCAAGCCCGGCAAGCCGCAGTTCCTGCACACGCTCAACGGTTCGGGTCTGGCCTTGCCGCGCTGCCTGATCGCCTTGATGGAGACCTACCAACAGGCCGATGGCAGCATCGTCGTGCCAGCGGTGTTGCGTCCGTATGTGGGTGGACTCGAACGACTCACGGCTCAACGATAACCGTGGAGCGTGCCTCCGGGAAGCCCGGGCGCACGTTCCTTTTGCACACTATGTACGCCGAACGACCCAGGGGGTGACCGGATGCTTCAGATGACCACCATGCCAGGGCTGCCGACCGGCAGCCGATCCGCCACTTTACCTGCCACTTCACCCGCCACTTCACCCGCCGTCTGCCCGGTAAGCGCATGAGCGATCCGATCAAACACGAGTGCGGTCTCGCCATCGTCCGCCTCAAACAGCCCCTCTCGCACTACCGTGAAAAATACGGCTCGGCCTTGTGGGGCCTGAAGAAGCTCTACCTGCTGATGGAAAAGCAGCGCAACCGCGGACAGGACGGCGCCGGCATCGGCGTGCTCAAGCAGGGCGTCGACTACGGCCTGGCCTATTTCAACCGGCATCGCGAAGCCGGGGCCTCGTGCCTCGACAAGGTCTGGAAGCACGTCCATGGCGAGATGGAGCGCCTCGGCAAGGAGCGCCATATCGACCCCAAGGATGATGCCGCGCTGTTCCGCCATTATCCATACATCGGTCAGGTCTACCTCGGCCATCTGCGCTACGGTACCTATGGCGGCCAGACCACCGAGGCTTGCCATCCCTTCGTGCGCGCCTCGAACTGGCCGACGCGGTACCTCACCGTCGCCGGCAACTTCAATCTCACCAACCACGATGAGATCTTCGATCTGCTGGTGCGTCTCGGCCAGCATCCGATCGGTTCCGCCGACACCTCGACGGTGATGGAGAAGATCGGCCACTTCCTCGATGTCGCCAACGAGGCGCTGCTGCGCAAGCTCACCGCCCAGGGCCTGTATGGCGCCGAGCTCGTGGCGAAGATCGCCGACGAGCTCGACGTGCCGCGGATCCTCAACAAGGCCGCGCGCACCTGGGATGGCGGCTACTTCATGGCCGGGGTCATCGGCCACGGCGCGACCTTCGCACTGCGCGATCCCAACGGCATCCGTCCGGGATTCTGGTACGAAGACGAGGACGTCATCGCCATCGCCAGCGAACGCGCGGCCCTGGCCACGTGCTTCAACCTGCACCCCGAACAGGTCCGCGAGGTCACCCCCGGGGCGGCGATCATCATCGCCCACCGAGCCTCGCCGACCGGCGAGTGGGCCCGCGAAGTCGAGATCCTGCCGCCCGCCGAGCCGCGTCACTGCACCTTCGAACGCATCTACTTCTCGCGCGGCAACGACGCCGACATCTACCGCGAGCGCAAGGCCCTTGGCCGCGAGCTGGTACCGGCGCTGCTCAAGGCCATTGATCACGATCTCGAACACTCGGTGATCAGCTATATCCCCAACACCGCCGAGAGCGCCTTCATCGGCCTGCTCGAAGGCCTCGAAGCGCACCTCGCGGAATGGAAGGAGTCCGAGATCCTGCGTCTGCAGGGACTCAATCTGCTCACGCCCGATGCCCTGCGCCGGATCCTGGCGGTGCGCCCGTGGCAGGAAAAGGCGATCTTGAAGGACGCCAAACTGCGCACCTTCATCGCCGATGATTCCGGTCGCGATGAACTGGTCAGCCACGTCTACGACATCACTCGCGGCGTGCTCCGTGCGGGCATCGACAATCTGGTGGTGATCGACGATTCGATCGTGCGCGGAACGACCTTGCGCCAGAGCATCCTGCGCATGATCTCGCGCCTCGAGCCCAAGCGTATCGTGGTCTTGTCGTCGGCGCCGCAGATCCGCTATCCCGATTGCTATGGCATCGACATGAGCGAGCTCGGGCGCTTCGTGGCTTTCGAGGCGGCGGTGTCGCTGCTGCGCGAGAGCGGACGCGGCCACATCCTTGACGAGGTCTATGCCGCCTGCCGTGGTGAAGAAGCCAAGGCCGCCGCCGGTTTGGGCGCGGCTCCGGTCAATCACGTCAAGCGCGTCTATGCGCCCTTCTCCGACAGCGAGATCAGCGCCCGCATCTGCAGCCTGGTCACGCCGCAGGAACTGGTCGGCAAAGTCGAGGTCGTCTATCAGACCGTCGCCGGCCTGCGCTGGGCGATCCCGGGATGTACCGGCGACTGGTATTTCACCGGCGATTATCCGACACCAGGGGGCTTCCGCGTAGTTAATCGGGCGTTTATTAATTATATGGAGAAGAGGCAGGGGAGATCGTACGAGGCGAGGGGGTAGGGAGAGCTGGTTGATGGGGGACTGTGATCAGGGGCCAGCGACCAGTGACCAGCGACCAGGGAACAGCGACCAGCGACCAGCGACCAGCGGGGATTCCCGCAGTCGGGCATCGACCGCCTCGCTAGTTGTTAACTCAGTGTAAATTATCCATGGGTATCTGACATCGGGATGTGGATGGCGCTGTTGAGCGCTGCAGCAGCGCTTCTTGAATTGCCTCATCAGGCGAGTTCGGAGACTTCTATGCGTGGCCGCCCCGGCTGCTCAGGAACTGCCATGACTTTATCCGCCGACCGTTCGCCCCACGACCACGAGCAGTTGGTCCAATACCTGGAGGTGAAGCTCGCCGCCAACGGTTACGAAGGCGCGCTTAGCAACGAAGGCTTTCTGCCAGTGGTCCATGATCTGATCGAGAGCTATCGCGAACGCTCGCGCCTGCTCGAGGGTTACCTCTGTCCGCCGGATCGGCGCATTCAAGATTTCCTCGATGAGCACTTCGCCGAGGTCGCGCCCGAGGTCGGCATCCCGCGCCTGCCTGAGCAGACCTTCATGCTTGATCGTCGGGGCCTGGCGCGCCTCGTCAGCCTGCCCGCCGAATCCAACGAGTATCATACCGATCTGCTACGTTCGTACCGCGTCGCGCAGGGCGTGCTGCACAATCCCAAGTCCGATCGCCGGACCACCGTTGGTACCTTTCATATCGCCGAGGGCGGCCTGCCTATTCCCGGCGACAAGCGCGCCGTGCCCAAGGTGGTCTATGCCCGGCTGTTCCATGCGGCGATGAATCCGCCCAGCGAGAGCACGGCTCTGCCGTATACCGCCAACCGCCCGGTGCCGGCGCATGGGTTCGTCTCGCTGCTGATCCGTCCGATCGTGCGTCCGGCGGTGCCGGCCACCGATCCCGATCTGGCCAGTCCGCAGAAGACCATGGACATGCGCCTGTTCGCCCCCGGCGCGCTGGTCTCCAATCTCGACTTCATCGAATCGATCTTCGGCAATGCCGGCAATCCGCATCTGCCGGAAAACGACGCCGGCCTGGACGTCGAGCATTGGACCGGCCACAGCGGCTGCCTGATCCTCGCCCCGCATCTCACGACCTTGACCAAGAGGGATCTCGGTCTGCCGCACATCAGCCAGGCGACGCCACGGCAGCAGCGCGACCGCATGTGCTATGAGCGCGACGATGAGCTCTATAACGATGGCACGGCCTTCAAAATCACCTGCCGCACCGCCCAGGGCGTGATGGTGACGCTGATCGCCGACAATTATTTTGGCTACTGCAAGAAAGAGGTGAAGACCCAGATCGGCTACGCCGCCAACCTCTACGGCACCGCCGAAGAGGAGCACGCCGGCGGGGCCCTGGCCTTCCCCAGCTATTCCCTGGGTGACGAGTTCCGGCCCGACAGCAGCCTGATCCAGAACGGCGCGGCCTGGGCCGACGTGGTCCGCGAATACGCGCCCTTGATGGACGTGCAGCCGCAGGGCTATGGCATCGACAAGCGCTTCCCGACGATCATCTACGTCCCCGAGAACGTGCACATCTCCCTGCGCGACCAGCGGGTGACCTGGACGCAGCTGGTCGGCGACGCACCGGCCCAGCAATCCCTGCGTCTGCGACTGGGGTACACCTACATCCTGCCTTCCGGTTATAAGGTGCGCCTCGAGCGCCACCCCGGCGGCAGCAGCTGGCGTCTGGTCGGCACCGAACCCGAAGGCACCTTCTGCCACAAGCCGTGCACGGTCTCGGGTGGCGGCAAGTCGGAAATTTCGAAATCGATCAGCGACGTGATCCATTACGGGCCATTGTTCGTCAGCGATCTGCACGCCGATCTCGATCAGGTCGAGGCCTTGCTCGCCCGCGATTACAGTGTCCGCTTCAAGCCTGAGTTCCGCCCGGATTACGCCGCCCGCAGCTCGCAGCATTCGCGTCCGATCCTCTCCACCGAACGCACCCTGGGCAGCGTTATCAAGCTCTTCACGCCCAGCCCCACGGAATTCACGCCCGAGTACAATGCTTGGCTGCGCACCATCCCCACGCGCACCCTGACCCTGCTGTTCGTGATCAAGCGCTTCCATCAGCCCCAGTGGGGTAGCGGCGAGAGGGGCAGCAGCGAGTGGCGGCAGCATTTCACCGTCGACATCGTCAACGGCAGCCCGGGCCATCAGCTGAAGTTCAAGGACCGGCCGCTGACCGCCAGCTATCTGCGCATCGGCCTGGATGACGATGGGGCGTGGCGCACCTACAAGCTGCGCCAGGACTTCGTCGCCGCCGACAAGGTCCAGATGGAAGACGACATCACGGCGTCGACGGTGGTGCCAGTATCCCAGCTCGGCCGCCTCAGCGCCAATACCGCCGCCTATCCGAGCGTGAAGCTGGTCGACAACTGCGAGCTGTGCCTGTTCCAGCGGCCAGACGACGCGGTCCATCGTGGCCAGGATCGCCAGGCCGAAGCCGACTTGGCGGGGGCGGTGGCACCGAGCGTGTTCATCTCCAACTTCGCTCCGCTGACCCCGGCTGATGCCCGCGAACTCGTCGATGACGCCATCGGCTTCGCGGGGTGGACCGCGCCGATGCGTCAGCGCATCCAAGCCGCCGCCCAGGCCCCCGCCGGCACCTACGTGGTGTCCTCGGCGCATCCACGCTTGGTCGATGGCAAGCCCTCGAAGAATCCGCGCTACCTGCAGGAGCGCCCGGATCTCGTCGACGCCCGCGGCACCTATCTCGCGAACCTCGGCGCGCGCCTGTTGCGCCGGGTACCGCTGGCGCGGCCGCTGGTGATCGCCGTCGACGCCGTGCTTCCCGGCCGTCGCAACAATCCCCCGGAGAAGAAGACCGGGGTGCGCTCGCTGGCGGTGCATGGTCCGATCCATTATCTGGAACTTCCCGAACTGTTCATGGAGTTCGCCAGCTCGCTCACCGGCAAGTCGCCCTCGACCACCGGTGCCGGCAGCGAAGGCGCCCTGACCAAGGGGCCCTTCAATGCCCTGACCGCCTTCGCTGATCTCGACAATGCCTTGCTCTCGATGGTGCTGTGCGGCTACGATGGATTCACCACCTCGGCCGGCTGCATCGGTCCGCGGATGCGCGTCGACCACGACATCAGCCTGCTGATCCCCGAGATCTGGGCGCGCATCCCGGCGGCCCAGCGCAATGCCCGCTTCCTCATCGCTGAAGGCCACCTCGAGCCGCTCAAGGATTTCGTCTACGAGGGCAAGGCGGTCCTCGCCAGCCGTCTGGGCTACCGCATCACACCGCGTTTCGTGCATACCTTCTTCGGTAAGGTCTTCGACAACCCGGCGGCGGTCTTCGACGAGGCCATGCTTCGTCCGGAAACCCAGAGCATGGCGGAATTTGTCGATGGCGTGCACAACATCTGCGAGGCCCAGCAGCTGTGCGCGCGGCAGTACCTCGACGATGGCGCGGCCCGCGAAGCTAGTCCGCCGCTCTTGGCCCTGCTCGACATCATGGCCACCGGCAAGCATGGCGAGCTGACCGTCGATGCCCCGGCCTTCCGTCATCTCTTCCGTCGCGAAGCGCTGATCACGGCGCCGTGGTACCTCGCCCGCCTGGAGCGCAAACAGGCCCTCGACATCGCTCTCTGGAAGCGCCACGTGGCAATGCTCACTGGCTACATTGCCCGCGGCAGCCATGCGGTGGTTGTCGATCGACTGGGCATCCGCGGCCGCCTCGACTATGCGCAGCGCCAGCTGGCGCGGGTGCAGTCGGCGGCATATGTCGAGCAGCTGCGCGGCACCATCGGAGCCGCGCCGGTGGCGACCTTGGCAGCGGAGGGATGAGGGATCGGTAGGGCGTTTGATCTCAGGCGGTCCTTTTCCCAGGGCTCTCGCGCTGCTGGCGGGCTCTGAGAAAGAAGGGCGCGTCGGCGGCATGCGCTCCCAGGCGATCTCTGCTGCCGGATTCTCGGATTCTTGCGGCCAGTGGCAGGGACCAGGGGCCAGGGGCCAGAAAGTGCGGAAAGCCCGTGCTGCTGCCAGCCCCGCAGGGCGATCTTGCCCATGTCGCGTAAAATGACTGGTCCCTGGCCCCTGGTCCCTGGCCCCTGGCCCCTATCCGCTATCCCCTATCCGCTAACCCCTGGCCCCAGTCGCCACGAAGCAGCCCCTATCTATCTATCCATCAATCGTCTCTCCCTCGTTGTTCCCCTTCCGTCGGCCTATGCGGCGAGCGGAATGGAATGATATTGCTCGGCGGGGGATCCGCTTCGGATTCCTCGGCATCCCGTTCGCGGAGTCGATTGCCGAGCTGGATCCACTTCCCGGCGAAGATGATCAATGCCGCCAAGGCCGCGCCGGTGATGACGTGGATGCCCAACACGAAGCCAACCATTAAAACCGCCAAAGATCCCGCCGAGAGGGCCTTGGCGTGTTCCAAACGGCGTGCCAAGGGATCGTAGTCGGGGTCCATGGCTCCTAAACTGCCAGCATCGACGCCCAGGGAACCCCCGGTACCGGGGTTTGCCTCGCAGCGCGCTGATCTACCATCTCTACCCTCAGGTGACCCCATGACCGACGCTGATCCTCAATTCACCTCGCCGACCACGGCCGCCGCGCACACGGCGCCCAGCGAGCCGCCGCCGACGTGGAAACCCGAGCCTCGGCAGTGGAGCTGGAAGGACTTGTTCACCGCCCCGATGCTGGCCTTCAAGCCCAAGTGCATGCTCATCTCGGCGGTGACCCTGGTGCTGGTCGGCCTGTGGGTGATGGCTTTCACCGAGCCCTTGGGTGGCAGCGGGCGCTCGCTTCAGAGCCAGCTCAAGTACGGTTTCGCCTCGCCGGCCTGGCTTTATATCGTGAGCTGGCTGTGGCTGGTGGTCGGCTTGGCGATCTTTTCCCTGGGCGCGACCTTGGTCTCGGTGTTCCTGAAGGCCG
>JBILBP010000242.1:0-4408 GCA_044353645.1 Planctomycetota bacterium
CCGCCAGCCCGCGACGGCTGAGCACGGCGTGGCTGTAGCGATCATTCAGACCGGCCTGGAGCACACCGTTGCGGATGATCTCGGTAGGCTGGCTGAGCGTGCCTTCGTCGTCGAAGAAATAGCTCGCTGCCCAGCCGTTGGCCGGGTCATCGAACATCTGCACCAGCGGCGAGGCCACGGCCTTGCCCAGCCAATGCGCGCCCTCGCTGCGGTCTTTGAGATAGAGGTCCTGTTCGGTGCCGTGACCGAAGGCCTCATGCGCGAAGATCCCCGCGAAGGCTCCGTCGAAGACGCAGGTATGCTCACCCGGATCGGGCAGGCGCGGGGCGCCGATGAGGCGCGGGCCGTCGCGGCGCAGCTCGGCGAGATAGGAGCGATTGGCGAGAGCGGCGCCTGTGAGCGTTTGATGCTCCCAGCCGCCGATGCGTTCGAAGCCACCATGCAGCTGCACCTGCGCGCCGTCGGCGGCCCAGATGCCGAGCACGATCTGGCGCACACGGTGGAGGTGCTGATGCAGGCGTCGGGTGCGATTGACGAAGACGATCTCGGAGTGGACGTCGCCGACGATGGCGGTGGCCTCCTGCAGCTGGGGGCCGGCGAGGGTCGCGCGCAGGGCATGGGCCAAGGCGATCTTCTCGGCGGCAGGCACGCTCAGGCTGTCGCGTTCCATGCTCTGCGCGAAGGTCCGATGCAGGGTTTCGCCGGGCTCCAGCACCAGGCCATCGCGGACTACGCCGACGGCGGCGATGCGCGCCTGCAAGGCGGCGCTGGCGGCGAGCACGCCTTCGGCATCGAGGCGATCGCTGCTCTCCTCGATGAAGCGCGCGCCGGTCCACGCGCTCAGGGTCAGACCGGCATTGGGCGGCACCGGCTGGCAGGTGGTACTGGCGCTATCGACGCGTATCTGCGTGCCGGCATCGCGGCGGGCATAGGCGCTGGCGTACGGGGCCTGCGTTTCGAGAGTGCGCACGACTTCGGCGAGCAACGGGATGAGCTGATCCATGGGCGAGAAGATAGCGCCGGAATCAGTCCACGCACCTTTCGGATCGCCGCTATGATCGCCGATACAGTCAGACGTGCTGCGCCAGGTGCTGGCGTTGCAGCTTGCCGAGGGCGGTGCGCGGCAGGCTCGCTGCCCAGCGCCATTTTTTTGGGCGCTGAAAATCAGCGAGCCCGCGGCTCAGGGCGCGGATCTCAGCCGCAGACACCGGCGCCCCACGGGCCACCAGCACCAGGCACACGCAGTGCCCCCACTCGGCATCGGCCTCGCCATAGACGCCCGCCTCGCGGATGCCGGGATGCTGCTCGAAGTGCGCCTCGACGAGGTATGGAGCAACTTTCTCGCCCCCGGTGACGATCACATCATCGGCGCGTCCGAGCACCATCAGCCGCCCATACTCGTCGAATTCGCCGAGATCGCCGGTGGTGAACCAGCCATCGGCATCAAACGGCTCGAGCAGAGCGAGCCCAGGCGGATTGAAATAGCCATCCATCAGCGACGAACCGCGCACGCGAATCATGCCCGCCAGAGTCAGCGAGACCTCCATGCCGGCCAGCGGCGTGCCGGCGGTGCCGAGGCCGGCGGCGGCTTCGCGCGGACCCAGGGTGCACACTTGGCTGGCGCATTCGCTGAGGCCATAGGTTTGGCAGGGGGCCAGACCCAGCGCCAAGGAGCGCCGGGCCAGGTCGGGGGCGAGCGGACCGCCGCCGATCAGCAGCACGCGCAGGTCGGCGGACCACGGCGCCGTCGTCAGGCGATGGAGCATGGTCGGCACCAACGAGGCGCCGGTGGCGTCCTGATCGAGATCGGCACGGACCTCGGCGATGGTGAAGGTCTCGTGCAGGTGCACGGTGAAACCCGCGATCATCGAACGCAGGATGGTGCTGATGCCGCCGATGTGATCGAGCGGCAGGCAGGCGCACCAGCGGTCATCGCGCGTGAGTTCGAGGCGCAGCGCCGCGGCTCCGGCGGCGGCCAGGAGGGCGCGCCGCGACAGGCACACCGCTTTCGCTTCGCCGCTGGTCCCGGAGGTGAACAGCAGCAGGCCGGCGGCCGCCGGATCGTGGTCGTCGCCACCGGGATCGCCGTCGCCGCTGAACTCCGGCAGAGCGCTGAGGATGTGCTCGCAGCCAGCGCGCCGGGCGAGGGCTGCCGCCTGGGCTTCTGGCAGTCGTCGGCTGAGCGGCACCAGGCAGACACCGGCGGCCCAGGCGCCCTGGATCAAGGCGGCGGTGGCGGGGGTGCTGGTCGCGCGCAGCGCCAGGCGGCTGCCCGGCGCGTGGTTCGCCCGCAACCAGCGCGCGGCGCTCGCCGCACCCGGCAGCCACCAGCGTTCACAGCCGCGTTGTGGGCGGAGGATGATCATCGGGCTGTGTCCTGGGTTCTCTCAGGGCCCTGTCAGGATCCCGTCAGGCGGCCGATACCCAGGCCCGGTCGTTCGCGGATCAGCATATTGCCCTGTTTGACCAGCAGCGGCTCGTTGGTGAGGTCGGCCTCGAAGCGCTCACCGGTGGCCAGGCCATGCGCGTATTTGGTGAGGCTGCAGGCGGCGGCCATGTGCGCGGCGAAGGCCACGCCGATGCAGCCCTCTAGCGACGAGGTGATGATCACCCCCAGGCCGCAGGTATGCGCCAGCTGCACCGCTTGCAGCGTCGGCCGCCAGCCGCCGAGGAACATCGGCTTGAGCACCACCACATCCGCCGCCTGCGCCGCCCCGACGCGGCCGACATCGGCGGCAGAGCGGATGCCTTCGTCGATGGCGATGGGGTTTCCGGTGCGGCGACGGAGGTGCGCCAGATCCTCGAGCGCCTTTGGGAGCAGGTGGTTGATCGGCTGTTCGAGGACTTCGATCGTGGCCAGCGGCGTCGCGGCGCAGTAGTCGAGGGCCTGCGCGAAGCTCCAGCTGGCATTGGCATCGACGCGCAGCTTGATGCCCGAGCCGATGGCTGCACGCAACGCGTACGTACGTGCGGCGGCCTGCGCCGGGTCACTGACGAGCTTGGCCTTGACCGTCTTGAAACCCTGGTCGACCGCCCAGCGGGCATCTTCCGGACCATCGACGAGGGCGTTGACGGCAACCACCACCGCGCCGTTTTCGGACAGGCAGGCTGCCACCGGACGCTGCATGTGCTGGGCGAGCAGATCGATCAGCGCGCCCTCGATGGCATGGCGGGCGCATGGGGCGTTGGTCAGCAGCGGCTCCAATTGGTGACCGAGGGGCGCATCGGCCTTGCCACGTTCGAGCCAGCGACGCACGGTATCGGTGGTCAGCGTCGCCAGCGCGAGGTTGAGCACACGCGCGCAGACCTCCGGCTCTTCACCTCCGAAGCCGGGCAGGGGCGCGGCCTCGCCCAGGCCGCGCGCTCCGGAATCGGTGACGATCTCGATCACCCAGGTGGTGCGTGACGCGATCGTTCCTCTGGCGGTGGCCAGGGGCCGCAGCAGCGGCAGTTCGCAACGGTAGAGATGGCAGGGCATGGGAATCAGATGCTAAGCATGGCCGCGAGTCCCGCACCCGTCACCAGTTCGAGAAGGGCGGAGCGTGCAAGGTACACGTTGAGTCCGGCACCTTCGGCGCGCATCACGCCCTTGGCGAGGAGCAGGCCGCCGACGGCGGCGATCATCGCCGCGGCCATGAAGGGCTCGCGCGTGAGCGGGGTGCTGCAGGCGGCAGCGAGCAGATATGCCAAGGCCGCCGCAAGGTGCAGGCCGAGGTAGTAAAAGCGGCTAGCGCGATCGCCCAGGCGCACGCACAGGGTGCGCTTGCCGGCCGGGGCATCGGTGGCGATATCGCGCAGATTGTTGACGCAGATGATCGTCGCCGCCTGCAGCCCGAGCCCCACCGCCACCCACCACCACAGCGCCGGCAAGCCGGGAGCAGCCATGTCGGCGATCTGCAGCCAAGCTGAACCGAGGACTGCGAACAAGCCGAAGAACAGCACCACGAAGAGATCGCCCAGCCCGATGTAGGCCAACGGATACGGGCCGCCAGTATAGGCCACGGCGCAGAGCAGCGAGAGCACGCCCAGGGCGAGGATTGGCCAGCCGCCGATGGTGCTAAGCCACAGGCCGAGCCCCAAGGCGCAGGCCAGGACCACGACCGTGGCTGCGAGCATGGCGCGGGCGCTGATCAAGCCGGCGGCAACGGCGCGCTGCGGGCCGACGCGGGCGGCGGTATCGGCGCCCTTGAGCGCGTCGAAGGCGTCATTGGCGAAATTGCAGCCGATCTGGATCAGCAGCGCGCCCGCGAGGCAGCCGCCAGCGACCGCCCAATCGATACGCGTGACCGTCCCGGCCAAGGCCGTGCCCACGGCCACCGGCACCGCCCCGGCGGCGAGGGTCTTGGGACGAGTAGCTGATATCCAAGCAGGCAACGGCATAGGTCCACCTTCCTGCGGCCAAGGCGAT
>JBILBP010000243.1:0-4403 GCA_044353645.1 Planctomycetota bacterium
AGCTCGGAGTTCCCGTCATCAGGGCCTCCAGAGGGACTTGCACCCTCCACGTCACTTCCCGGGTCGCTTTCGCTCACCGGTTGAAAGCGCCCGTCACGGCGCTTCGCGCCATGCCTGGCGCACCAAAAAAAAAGGCCCTGCTCACTGAGCAGGGCCCTTCCACATCGCCTGGTAAAGCTCGCTTACTGTTTGATGTCCGGCTTGCGCAGACCGACTCCGTAGGCGCCCAGACCAGTCGACAATTCCTGGACGATACTCTGTCCCGAACCAGGAGCTTTGTAGAGGTCGAGATCGGTATACTGGACGAGATCACCAATGCGGCTGACGCCGAGATTCTCGAGCATCTGGCTGACCTTGATCGAGAGCTCGAGGCGTTCGATCGACTCGCCGAGGACCTTCTGATCGGCCTTCGACAGCGAGCGTTCCTCGACCTCGCGGTACATCCCCAGGCGCAGATTGCGGGCGGCGAGCATCTCCTTCACTTCCTTCAGCGAGGTCTCGCCGAAGTTCTTGTACGAGAGCATCTCGGCTTCGGTGATGCGCAGGAGATCGCCCAAGGTGAAGATCGACATCTTGGCCAGGCAGTTGCGCGAGCGCACCGACAGCTCGAAATCGTTGACACTGGTGCGCATGATCTTCTCCATGCGCTCACGTTCGCGCTCTTCGCGCTCGTCGTAGTACATCGCACGGCTGGCCTTGGCATCGCGCAGCAGGCTGAGGGCCTTGGCATCGCGAATATTATACGCCAGAACCTGACGGAAGCAGTCGACGGCGGCATTGGCCTCGCCGCGCTCCTCGTAGAGGATGCCGAGATTGGTCACGCCCGGGAGGAACGGGGGGATCGCATCGCAGCACACCAGATAATGCTCGGCGGCGAGGTCATCATCACCGATACGGTCGAGCAGGACGCCGATCTTAAAGGCGGCTTCGACGTGCTCGGGGTTGCCCTCAAGGGCGGATTCGTAGGCCTTGATCGCGGCTTCGATGTTGCCCTTGGCTTCAAGCAGGACACCGGCGAGGAAATCGCGATCGGCGGCGTAGGGCACGCCGGCGATGGTCTTCTCGGCGTCTTCGAGATCGCCGACAATGATCTGCACGCGGGCCAGCTCGGCCTTGGCCTCGGGCATGGTCTTGGCGGCGGTCGCCAGGTGGTTGATGGCATCCTTGTATTCTTCGATCTCGACATTGACCAGACCGAGGACGGCCTGACCGAAGGCTTCCTTGGGGTCGAGATGCTCTTCAGCATCAGCGAAGCGACCGAGGACATAGGCCAGCACGCCCAGGCGAGCCTGGTCATCCTTGACGCTCGGCAGACCGTCTTGGAAGGCCGCGGCGAGCTTGGCGCGCTCTTCGACGTCCTGCGTGGCGATGAGGTGCAACACGCGGATCTGGGCCAGGGTCGGACGCTCGGCACCGGTAAGGACCTGGGCACTGCGGGGAAGAGTGGCGGTTGACATGGGGATCCTCGATCGGAACTAAAATTGCAAAAGGGCGCGGATGATAGTCTGCAGGCGGCGATGGTCAACCGCGCACGGCAGAGCTTGCCCGCCTACCTACGTGAGTTGGTAAACTTCCCATAAAACCAAATTCCTTCCGGTCAAGGAACGGGGTAGTCGTTAGTCCGCAAGAAGGAGCACAAGGCGATCAGCGGCAGGCCGATGATAGCGGTGTGGTCAGCGGAATCGATGCGCTCGAACAAGACGATCCCACGCTGCTCGAGCTTGTATGCCCCGCTGCAATCGAGAGGCTGATCGGCGGCGACGTACCGTTCAAGAGCTTCGCGCTCCAACGAACGCATGCGTAAGGTGGTGACGTCGGTGTGCCGCCAGCGCCGGGCGCCCTGGGCCACGACCATGGCGGTGATCAGGCGATGCTCGCGCCCGGCCAAGCGCATGAGCTGCTTGACGGCACGCACGGCGGTGCCGGGCTTGTGCAGGATCTGATCATCGAGGGCGCAGATCTGATCGCTGCCGATGATCACCGCCGTCGGGTGCTGGGCGACCAGGCTGGCGGCCTTGGCCTCGGCGAGGTGCTCGGCGAGGGCCTGCGGTGACAGCGCCGGATCCTTCAGCGCCTCTTCATCGCAAGTCGGGGGCACGGCGGTGTAAGCCAGACCCAGACGATCGAGCAGCTGCCGGCGGTAGCGCGAGGTGCTGGCGAGGATGAGCGGAGGCGGGAGCGGCACGGTCATGGGCTCGATATTGCCGTCACCGTCGGCGATGCCATTGCCGCCCGCCTGCCGGACTGAGACTGGCGAGATGTCGTCCGTTCACGCCTGTCCCGCTGCCTGTCCCGCTACCTGTCCCGCTACCACCCAGGCGACCGCCTACCCGATGGCCTTGCTGGCGGTGATCGCGGCCCCCACCGCCGGCGCCAAGGACGCGCTGCTGGCGAACCTCGCCCCACCCGACGTCAACCACACCTGGACTCTACCCGAGCTGCCACTGCGCCCCGGCCGCGAAGCGAGCCTGCGCGAAGGCGACAGTCCGCGGCGGCGGCATGGACTGGATCATCGCCAGACGCGCCTGCGTTTCCTGCATGCGATCTGGCACATCGAGCTGACCGCGATCGATCTCGCCGCGCTGCTGTGCCTGCGGGCGCCGGGCGCGCCGGCGGCGCTGCATGCCGACTTCCTGCGCATCGCCCGCGAAGAGGCCGCGCATGCGACCCTGCTCGACGAGCTGCTGAGCGCCGAAGGTTTCGCCCCGGGTTCGGCAGCGGTGCACCACAAATTGTGGGAATCAGCCCTAGCCGCCGCCGATCTCGGCGAGCAGCTGGTAGTCATACCGCGATTTCTCGAAGCCCGCGGCCTGGATGTCTCGGCAGAACTGCTGCCGCGCCTGGTGACCATCGATCCGCCGAGCCACGCCGTGATCAGCCGCATCTACCACGACGAGATCGGCCACGTCGGCATCGGCACCCGCTGGCATCGCTGGTGGTGCGAAGAGCGCGGCCTCGCTTCAGAGGACCATTTCGCCAACGTCGTCGAACGCCACTTCGGCCCCTCCCTACCAAGCCCCTTCGCCCTCGACCACCCCGGCCGCACCACCGCCGGATTCACCGCTCCCGAACTTCAGCTCCTCGCGAAGCAACGACCACGCGCGCACCTTTCTGAGCCCGCCAAGCCCGAGCCCGCCAAGTAAAACGGAACCAAGCAATGCCGCGCCAAGCGCGGCGGCGCCAAAAAAGCCCCACGTTTCAAAACCACGAGTGTGGTGCATATGCAAGGCGCCGAATGTCGACGCATGGCCCACCATGCTAGGAGTCTGTCGGGAATAGATGACCGAGGATGGCGAAGGGATCGTGCGGCAGATCCAAGGCGGCAAAGCGGGCGGATAGCGGGAGCTATCTGACCGTTTTGCCAACGCCGGAGATGCCGTACGAGACCGAGTCAGCCGACCGAATCTATTCCCGACAGGCTCCTAGACATTCGGCAACGCCGCAGATGCGCCGCAATCGTGGTTTTGAGCTGGCGCTCCCGGTTGGACTCGAACCAACGACCCGCACCTTAGAAGGGTGCTGCTCTTCCAGCTGAGCTACGGGAGCATTCCATGAGCGGCGCGACGGATATTCAGTTGCCGCCGACACTGAGCAAGGGATCGGCGATGCCGGCCTCGGCAAAGCCCTTGGCGCGCAGTAGACACGCCGGGCAGGTTCCGCACGGCGGGACACTGCCGTTATAGCAGGTGTGACTCAGCGCCAGCAGGTCGAGTCGCCCGAGATCGCGCATCAGCAGCACCGACTCGGCCTTGGTGAGGTGCATCAACGGCGTGTGAATGACGAACGGCGAATCCATGCCCGCGCGCAGGGCCGCCTGCAAGGCGGTGATGGTATCAGCCCGGCAATCGGGATAGCCGCTGTAATCGGTCTGACAGACGCCGGTGACGATCTGGGTGATCCCGCGCTGGAAGGCGAACGCCGCCGCCAAAGTCAAAAACAGCAGGTTCCGTCCGGGCACGAAAGTATTGGGAATGCTACCTGTCGCCGGCACCCCCTGCGGTACGACCAGGGTCCCGGTCAGGGAACTGCCACCCAGCGCTCGCAGGCTATCGCACGGCACAACCGTCAAGCCGACGCCGGCAGCCTTGGCGACGGCCGCCGCCGCCGTCAATTCGATGATGTGGCGCTGACCGTAGTCGATGGCCACGCAGTGCACCTGCGACCAGCGCGCCTGGGCCCAGGCCAGGCACGTCGTTGAATCCTGGCCACCGGAAAAAAGGACGACTGCGCTCATGAGTTCACGCTAGCGCAGCCGTCCAGGGGCGGAAGTGCTGAAGGACGCACCTGGGTATTCACGCGGGATCGCGGGTCTCGCCGGCGCGACGCAAGGCCCAGCTCAAGGCCACCGGCACCCATAATTCGTGCACGGTGACCATGGCCACGATCAAGGTCGCGAGACTCTC
>JBILBP010000244.1:0-4402 GCA_044353645.1 Planctomycetota bacterium
TCGCCCGTGGCGACCTGGGCCTGGCCACGCACGGACAGCGCACGGTCCAAGCGCACGCTGCGCGGGAATTCCTTTTCGAGGGCCGCGACCGCGGTCAGCGCCTCATTGAATTTGTTGGCCTGCAATGCCGTGCCGGCGGCGCGTACGAGTGCGTCTTCCTTCACCCATTGGTACTTGGCGCTGCCCACCGCCTTAACATAGGCCTCGTAGGCCTTGTCGAAGGTGCCAGCCTCTTCCGCCATACGGGCGCGCCTGTAATCGACCAACTCGTTGTAATTGTACTCGACGTCATAAGAGCGAAACTTCAGGCTCAGGCGGTTCAGACTTTTGGGGTCGTCAACGGTGAACTCGATGCCATCGACCGATTCGGTGGCCACGAAAGCCTCGGAAAAGCCTCCGTTTTCGACCTTCTGGCCTTTATCGTTCAACTTGCTGATCACCGCTGGTGCACTCTCGGCCGCCGGTGCGACCATCGCCAGGCACATGCCCAACATCCAGACAGAGATTATGAGAGGACGGCTCATGGCTTTTTCTCCGGAACTGGGGCTGGGGCAGGGGCAGGGGCAGGGGCAGGGGCGGTCTTCACCGCGCTAGAACCCTGTTCGACGATGACCACAACCTCGACATCATCCTGATTGGCCAGCACCTGGGCTTCGAACTTGGGCGCGCCGACCGGCACGAAGATCGTCATCACGCTGCCATCGGCGAGCGCCACCTGATCCTGGCGCAGCGGCACGGGCACGGTCACCCCGTTACCCTTGAACAGCGCCAAATAGCGATTGGCGAGCTCGACGGACAAGGCGTTGCGCGCCCGCCGTACCCGCTTGTCGTCACCGCTCTGGCGCTCATCAGGCAGCACCTGCGGCTGAATCAGATCGGAAGTCGGACCCGAATTGTTGACGGCAGCGAATTGCAATTCTCCGTTGACCGTGGCCGCATCGCCGAGGGCGAGCGACAGTTCCATGACCTGAACCGAGGCCTGCCAGAAGAGCTCCAGATTCCGGCCGGCATCGTTGCGGATCGAGCGGGCGATACCGCGGGCTTTCTCGATATCATCTTTTTTCACCGTCCCGCTGCCGCTCTTGATCTCATCGAGGACGATGTCGACATAGGCTGCGGCATAGGCGGGGTTTTCCGGCTCGTAGGCATAGAGCTCGCTGTACAGCGTGCGTGCTTCGCTGGCCTTGCCGATCTCCCGATAGCCCATGGCCAGCTTGGCCTTGATCGAGACCTTCTGCACGGCGGAGATCAGTAGGCGGTTCAGCTCCTTCATCGCCGCCTCGCCCTTGGCCCAGCCTTCCGGGCCGATCTTCACCTTCAGCCCTTCGGCCTTGATCCGGAACGCCTGCAGCCCCACCAGCGCGTCGCTGAAATTGCGCTTGGCCTCGCCGTATTCTGCGGGTGAGGCCCCCTGCTTGATCAAATCGGCAAGCTCGGGCTTGTCTTCGACGAGGTCGCGGATCTTCAGCCAATCGGCGCTCAGCTCGGGGCGCGAACCCAAGGATTCCTGGACCGCATCCAAGACCGATTTCGGTTCCGTGATGAAGGCCTGCAGATCCTTGTCGACCTCAATGACCTTCTGAAACAATTCATAAAGACGCACGGCCCGCGCATGCTCGTCGAGGGTCCACAGGGTATCGGCGACGAATTGGATGGTGTTGGCCTTGTCGGTCTCCTTGATCACCGGCTCGTAGAGATCGGCGAAGGCCCGGCGGGCCTGCTTGAGGATGTCGCCCAGCTCCGCCGGCGCGTCCTTGGCTTTGCCCAAGGCATCGGCGAGGAAGACCACGGTATTCATTCCGCCGGCCATGTTCTTACCGAAACGCTGGGTCCGTTCGAGGAGGACCGGATCCTTGATCGAGGGCAGGTAGCGTTTGTAGGCGGCATAGGCCGAAGCGTAATTCGGCCAGGCGGCGATCAGCGATTGCGGATCAGCTTTGGCTTTCTCGTCTTTGATGCGTGCGGCTTCGGCACCGTTGACGGCGGTACACATGCCGCGCAGCAGGCGCGCGCGCAGCTCTTCGTCGGCGGGGGGGTTCTTCCAGAAATCATCGTTATAGGTGGTCAACACCGCGAGGTACTGCTCATTGGCCATCAGCGAGCTCAGCTTGGCCGCCTGGACCGTCGACATCACCCGCAGCCAGTCACGGGTGCGCTCGGGCGTGGGGGACTTGGCCAGTTCGGTTTTCGCCTCCTGTTCCATGACCACGGTCGCCGCCTGCATGTCGGCGGAGATCTGTTTGGCCTTAGCCTCGTCTTTGTTCTTCTTGGCCTCGTCATACCAGCCGCTGTAGGCAGCCACTATCCACGAGTAGGCCTTTGGCTGCTCGGTAGGGTACTTCTTGAGGTAATCCTTGGACAGCTGAATGGCGCGTTCGTATTCGCCATCACTGATGGCGTTGACCGCCAGGGTCTCGTCAGCGCTCTTGCCGGCCAGCTCAGGGACGAGCTTCTGCACCAGTTCGATGACCTCGCTCTGCACCGCGCCCACCGCGCTGCCTTTCGCGCGGTTGGCCAGGGCATTGGCGAAGATCATGGCATTCTTGGCCAGGAATGGCACCCGTTTACCGACATCCGTCCAGGCCGTGCCCTTCTTCCAGGGGTGGTTCTCCTTGGTGATGCGACTGGCGACCGCGCGCAGACCTTCCTGGGCGACCAGCGCCGCATGATAGCGCAGCTCGAGATCGGCCAGACAGGTGGCATAGAGATTATAGAGCTCTGGACCATAATCGACGAACTGATCGCTGTAAGCGCCGTTCAGGCCCAGGATCCCAGCGCGCAGCTGGGTCGCGGCGGACAACCATTGGCCGCGCTTGACCTGAATATCGACCGACGACCTGGCTTCGTTGCGCAGGGCCTTGGCGATGTTGAGCGCCTGGGCCGGGTCAAGGGGAGAGGTCGGCTTACCCCACTCCCCGGCACCGCTGCTAGCCGCGCCGGCGGTTACCTTCAACAGCCAGCCACTGGCATGATCCGAGGCTAAGATCTTCTTGTTCGCCGCGACTTCGGCAAGCAAGACGTTGGCGGCGCCGGACTCGCCCTTGGCGAGATTCAGACGAGCCGCCATCAACCACAGCGGACCAGCGTAATGCGCACGTTTCACATCGCTAGCGCCAGGGGTCATTTCTTTCTGACCCTTGTGGGTGTCGAGGTACTGCTTGAAGAACTCCAGGCCCCTCTCGAGATGCAGCGCTGCCTTAACGGTGTCGGTTTCGGCAGTGGCGAGTTCCAGGCGCGTGCGCAGCAAGGCCGTCCAGCAGCGCATCTGCAGCTGAATCAGCTCTTCGCGATCGGCGGGATTCTTGTGCTTCATGGTGTCGAGGGCGTTGACCGCTTCGAGCGAGCCTTCGAAATCTTCGAGCTTCTGATTCGGGGTGCGCTGACGCACGGCCTCGAGCATCACGATGTCGGTGTAGGCTTTCAAATACGGGTAGAAATCACCGTAGGTATATTCCCACTCGCTGAGCGTAACGATGTTCTCTTTTAAGAACACCTTCAGCCAATCGTTGGCGAGGGTCACCGTGCGCTGATCGATGCCGAAATCCTTGCCGCGGGTGACGATCTCGCGCACGGCGGTGTAGGCGGTGTAGACGGGCTTAATCGCGTCGTAACGCAACATCGTCGCTTTGCGCAGGGCTTCAAAGGTTTTAGGATCATTTTCCGGGCCGCTCAGACCGAATTCATCGCCAGCCTTGTTCGCTTTGACCTTGCCCAGGCATTTCTTCCATTCCTTGTCGGTCGCTGCCAACAGGGCCACGACCTGCGCCTGGGCGATGGCAACTCGTTCGGCCGCACGCGGCGCCACCGGCGGGGCTTCATCGGGGTGCAGAAAGGCCGCGAGATCCCTGACCAGGGCGGTGGTCGGACTGCCGGCGCTGGCCAGCAACTGCGCGACCGGCTCGGGCAGCTTTCCGGCCTCTTCGGCGACATCGAGCTCGGTCCGCAGGTTGGTCGCGCGCTTGTCGAGCTCGGCGATCTTCGCCGGCTCGAGGGTGCCGGCCTTGGCTTTGACCGCTGCGTACCACGTAAGGGCCTTGCGGAACCAGGCGTCGTCCGGGTAATTCTGGGTTACGAACTCGGCCTGCTGGCGGACGCCGCTAAGACGAAAGTCGCGCTCGAGGAGCGCGGTCAGGGCCTGGAAATGCTGGTCACGCTCTTCGGCGGTAGCCGCTTGCAGCGTACCGCCGGTGCCCGCCCCGCTCATCAGCGCCATGGCCAATAAGGTCGGGGAGACCAGGGGTCCAAGGCTCCAGCGAGAAGCGCAACGGAGGGATGACGGCAGATAACGGAGGAACATGGGCAGCGATCCTTCGCCAAAAAAGGCAGCGGAGAACTTGGAAGACGCGCTCCCGAGGTCAACCCGACAAACGTCGGTCAACCTTCGAGGTTCGTGCCACAGAAA
>JBILBP010000245.1:0-4401 GCA_044353645.1 Planctomycetota bacterium
GCCATCTCGCCCCGACCACGCCCCCGCGCCCTGCCGATATCAGCGAACGCAATCGCCGGACCCTCATCGAAGCCCATCTCATGCTCGGCCGGCTGCTCGATACGATCGACGAACCGGCCCTCGCCAGCGCCGAGGACGGCAATCACGGCGAAGACGCCGGCAACAACGTGAGCGAAGCCGGCCAGGGCACGGCGGAATCCGCTCATGCGCCGGCTCATGACGGCGGCGGAGGACATCACTGATGCGCCTGATCACGCTCCTCCTGGTGCTCACCTCTGCCGTGAGCAGTGCTGAACACGCCGAGCACACGGTGCCAACAAAGGTCTCACCGACGGCCGAAGCCAAGCCGGCAGCGGTTGATGCCAAGCCCTCGACGATGGATTCCAACCTGCAGCCGACGCTGCCACCCGAGCAGCGGACCTTACGCCTGGCCCCCGCCGGCAATGCCCACAGCAGCGAACGCGTGAGTGTCGATCGCGCCGGCCTGGCCTCGGACATCGAAGCTCTGACGCGCTCAGTGCAGCGCGTCGAGAAATCACTCGGCAAGACCACCGCTCCCGGCAACGACGAGGATGCGTCGCAGCCGTCGGACCACGCCGGCGCCGGCGCTGCCGCCGGCCCGTCAGCAGCGCCGGTGATTTCCGAGCGTTACGGCCAAGCCCTCAGCGCCGTGCACCAGGGCGGCGAACTCCTCATCGACGCCGATCTCAAGGATGAGCCGCTCGAGATGGTGCTCAAAGAACTGCTCAAGCTCTCCGGCAGCGCGCTGGAAGACGCAGTCGTGCCGGGGATGAAGCGCGGCGTCGATCTGCGCGTGCGCGGGATCCCCTGGCAAGCCTGTCTCGATCGCCTGCTCGGTCAGGCCGGTCTCTCGTGGCGCCTCACCGGTAGCGGCGCCGCCGAGCGCATCGCCCTGACCAATGCCCCCGACAGCGAGGACGACGAGCGCGCCGCCGAGCGCGCCCTCGAGCGCGCCGCCGCCGACGGAAATTCGGCGTTCGCCGCCGAGGCCCGCTGGCTGCTGGCAAACCGCCGCCTGAAAGCCGGGGAACCGGTGGAGGCCATGCGCCGCTTCAACGACCTCGTGCAGGTCATGAGCCGCAGCCGCGAACCGGCGGTGCGCGTGTGGGTGCAGCGCAGTATCCGCGGTATCGGCGATTGCATGGCCGGACTCAAGCAGTGGTCGGAAGCGCGCAGCGTCTACCGCAACTACATCGCCCGCGCCGTCGACGGCGATCCCGATGTCCCGCAGGTCTACCTCGCCGCCGCCGAGGCCGGCCGCCGCCAGGGACTCGCCAAGCAGGATCCGGTGGCCTTCGATGAAGCCGTCGACGATCTCCATGCCCTGCTCGAAAAATACGGCGACGATCCGCACCGCAGCGAAGTCCCGAGCGCACGCCTGATGATCGGCGGCCTGCTGTACAATGCTCAGCGCTGGCTCGAGGCCGAGACCCAGTTGAGCAAATATGTCGCCGATGCCGGTGGGCGCAGCAATGACACGACACGCTTCCAGCTCGCCGACTGCGCTTTCCAGCTCGCCCGCTACGAGATCGCCCGCACCGGCTTCGAGGATCTCCTGCGGCGCTATCGCGCCGGCACCGGCGACGCCGAAAAAGCCCTCTACGAACAGGCGGCCCAGGCCATCGGCCTGTGCTACCTTCGCGAGGCGCAACCGCGCTTCGTACATGCGCTGTTCGCCTTCCAGCGCGCGCAAAGCGAATTCCCGAAGTCGAAACTGTCCGCCGATCTGCTCCTGAACATCGCCCGCTGCTATGCCGAGATCGAGCGCGAAGACGAGGCCGTCGCCGCCCTCTGGGATATGCTCAAGATCGAAACCCCGCAGGCCGCCAAAGAGGGCACCAGCAGCACCGACCAGGCGCAGGCCCAGGAGCACCTCGACGAAGCCATGGGCCAGCTCCTCGGGCGGATCAGCGAATACCCCGGACCGGTGCGCGCCAAGGCGCTCTTCTACATCGCCCAGGCCGGCCATCGCCACGCCGAACGCGAGCGTACGCAACGCGGTGTCCTGGCGGCGCAAGCGATCGGCAACTACGAACGCGTGCTCTCCGAAAAGCCCTCGCCCGAGCTGCGTGATGCCACCCGCGTCGGTCTCGCGCGCGCCTGCTTCCTCGCCGGCAATGACGAGCGCGGCGAGCTCGAGCTGATCAACGTGCTGAAGGACCCCGGCCTCGGCGATCGCGATCGGGCCTACGCCGCACGTCTGCTCGGCGAGCATTTCCGCGCCCAGGGCAAATCGCGCGAAGCCATCAAAGCCTTCCAGGGAATCGTCGAATGAGCCCGCCACGCGCCTGGCTGGCGGTGAGCCTGCTGGCCCTGCTCGGTGCGCTCAACGCCTACGGCGAAGATGGCGCCCCGGCCTTGCCGCCACGCCCGGTCACCATCCCCCTGCCGCCGACCCACCTGCCCCAGGTCGTCGAGGATCCTGATGAGCTCCTGCTCCATCAGCTCGCTCGCCTCATCGAGGAACGCGATCGCAGCATCGCCGTCTTGCCCACGGCCAACGATGGCCGCCTCGGGCGTACGCCGCGCATCGAGCTGCGCGACCTGGCCGCCCAGGAAGTCCTCAGCCAGCACGCGGCGGCCCGCGTCGCCTTGCGCTTGGCGCTGGATGCCGCCGCCGCGCGGGCCGGCCAGGGCAGCGGCGACATCCTCGATCGTGGGCGTCCGCGCGGGCAGGCGGCGCAGCTCGGGCCGCTGTCCTCGGCCAACCAGCTGGCGATCGCCGAATGCTACAAGGATCTCGCCAGCACGGCGGAGGGGACGACCGGCGACATCGAGGCCGGGCTGAAGGCGTTGATGAGCATCGATGCCGGCCAGCTCGGCGACAACGAGCGCCCGCGCCGGCTCTACTTGATGCTGTGGTTCCAGCTCGAAGGGATCCGCAAGCTGGCCAAGGATGCCCCCGCCGGCGATCGCGCCAACCGCCTCAAGGTCGCCCGCGATACGAGTACCGAGCTTGCCAATCAGTATCCCGCCAGTGCCCTGGCGCAGACTTCCCAAGCCTTGTTCGCGGGATTGGAGACGCCGTGAGAATGCTCACCGCCTATCAAGAACTGCATCAGTACAGTGCAGGATTGCTCATCCTGCTGGCCGGCGACGATCCCGACCCCAGCGAGGTTGAACAGCACCTGGCGACCCTCGCCGGCCTGCAGGCGGCACTCGCCGTCGAGCCGTTGCCGGACACCCATGGCGAGCGCCTGGAGGTCCTCCAGGCCGCCAAGGACTGCCTGTGCCTGATCGCCGCCGTCGGTACCGCGGCGGCGGAATGCCGCGATCGGCTGCGCGCCGCGCAGCATCTCGACGAACGCGCCCAGCACGCCCTGAATGCGTACCGGAGCACTCCTGCCGACGAAGCAGCGCGGTATATCGATCAGCAACGCTGAGCGCTTCTTTGTCGCAAGCTCAGCGGTGAATTCCCCGCCTGGAGTGCGCGTGCGGATGAACATGAAGGAGGCTCGGTCATGCAGAGGCTCGGTCATGCAAGCGTTGGGCACTGCGAGCGGGATCGACCGGGGTGATGGCATATGACCTGCCTGAGCAGTTACGAACTATTTTCCTAAAGATTGCTGATTTCACGCACGATGGTCGCCGGAGCCACGTTGGTGGCGCGGGCGGCGGCGCGGACTTCGTCGTCCTCGGGCTTCATGCGTGTGCTGCCGTCGGGCAGGGTCACGACCTTGCAGGTGATGGAGTGCTCGCGCCACACGCGCGTCTCGGTGCGGCGCGACAGGGTGCGGCGTTGGCAGCGGCGTTGGCGCAGGCCGATGGTCGGGGTCAGGGTCAGCAGCAGATCGCCGAGGCGCAGGCTGTCGGCGGGGCGGCTGAGCACGGTGATCACGTGGCCGGGGCGGCCTTTCTTCATCAGCACCGGCATCAGCACCACGTCGACGGCGCCGGCGACGAGCAGCTGCTCGGCGGCATGGGCGAGGTGTTCGCCAGTGGCGTCGTCGACCTGGCAGGTCAGCTCATCGACCTCGTCATGGGCGGCGGGCTCGGGCTGCGGCGTGCACAGCGTCACGCGGACGACGTTGACCAGACCGGCAATGATCTTGTGCCCGGCGCCATAGCCGAGGGCTTCGACGTGGAGGATCTCGGCGCTGGCGTTGGCCTCGCGGAAGGTGTCGGCCAAGGCGCAGACCAGCGCCGCGCCGGTGGGCGTGGTCAGCTCGCCGCTTTCAAAGGACAGGCATTTCCACGGCGGTTTCACGCCGCTGCGCGGCAGGGTTCGCAGCAGCATGCGCGCCACCGCCGGCACCGGCACCGGCATGCGCCCGTGCGCGCACGACACCGTTCCGTGACCGGGCAGCAGCGGACCGGCGACGATGCGCTCGACCTGCAGCTGTTCGAGTAGCAGGCAACAGCCGACGATGTCGGCGATGG
>JBILBP010000246.1:0-4386 GCA_044353645.1 Planctomycetota bacterium
CCGCCGATCCCGGGGTGATGAATGCCCACATCAACATCAGCGGTTGTCCGAATTCGTGCGGTCAGCACCACATCGGCTCGATCGGTTTCCACGGCGCCTCGTCGAAGGTCGGCGACAAGATCGTGCCGCACTACATGCTCTTCGTCGGTGGTGGCGATGAGGGCGCCAAGGTCCATCACGCGACCTTCCTCGCCCGCCTGCCGGCGCGCAAAGTCGAGGCGGTGATCAAGCAGCTGGTGCAGATCTACGTCGCCGAACGCAATCCCGGAGAAGCCCTGGCGGCGTTCTTCCGCCGGGCCTGCGGTGAAGGCCTCGACAAGGCCGGCGCCTCGGCGGCCAAGGCCGCGCTCAAGGCTAAGATCGCGCCGTTGTGCAGTTACGCCGAAGGCGAATTGAAGGAATCGGATCTCTACGATCTCGGTACCGACAAGCTCTTTTCGGCGAGCATGGAAGAGCTCGGCGTCGGCGAGTGCATGGCCTGAGCCACGCGCTAGCGCGAGACATCGCGATTAAAAAAAGGGGGGCCTGCCATCTGGCGGTTCCCCTTTTTTTTATTCTATTTTATGGGTTACCGCCGGTGGTGATCGCCGACGCGCCCGAGGTCGCGCAAAATTGCGCCCAGCGGAGTTTGATGCAAACGCGGTTGCGATTTCTCTTTATGATTTCTTTTTGAGACTGAGCCTCGGTTTCTAAGTGGCGGGCGGTGCTAATTTTACAAAATGCTGCTCCGTGCTTATTTGACATCCATGGATTTGAGAGGTAACCATAGATCTATGTCGATCAGAAGCCGGTTGTTGAGTTTAGCGATGCTGCTCGGGATCGCGGTCATCTCCATTGCCTTGGTGCTCATGGCCTCGGTCAACCAGGTGAAGGTCGGGGGCCCCTTGTATGATCAGATCGCTCAGAATAAGGATCTCGTCGCCGATGCCGTATCCCCGGCGGTGAACCTCATGGAGCCGTATCTGCTGATTCTGCAGTCTGTGGACGAAAAGAATGAGCAGGTACGAGCCGAGCGTCTCCAGAAAGCGACGGATTTCCTCAAGATCTACCATGAGCGTCTGGAGTTCTGGCAGAAGACGCTCCCCGAAAGCGAGATACGGAACCTGCTGTGCGCGCGGTCGCGGGTTCCGGCCGAGCAGTTCATCGAGATTTTGGCGAAGATGTTCATCCCGGCAGCGCAAAGGAATGACCTCCTGACCATGCGCCAGCTCGCCGGCGGAGAGCTTTTGACCGCCTACCATATTCATGAGCAGGCGATCGCGCAGCTCGTGGTCCTGGCCAACGAAGAGCAGAAGAAGATCGAAGCCCATGCCTATCAAAAGATGCGTACGTGTTTCCGCTTCTTGGCGCTCTCAGGCTGCGTCTTGACGATCTTATGCGGAGGAGTCCTGGTGTTCACGAGCCTGCGGATCAACCGGGGACTGCAGTCGTCCGTGGCGAGCTTACGGAGCCTCTCGGCCGGCGACCTGCGGACGCGTCTGGTGGTGAAGGGTGAAGATGAATTCGCGCAGATCGGCAAAGCGATCAACCATCTGGCGGATGAATTGACGACGCTGGTGCGCCTGCTGCGTCATCAGGCGGTGGATCTCGCGGGTCAGGGCAACCAGCTGAAGATGACCGCGGCAGCGATCGGCGAGGCGGTCGGCAGCACGGGCCTCAGCGCCGATGCGGCCGATCAGGCGGCCGGTCGGATGGTGGGCACCTTGAACACGGTGGCCGATGCTGCCGGATCGCTCAATCAGGCCTCGCGGGAAATAACCATGAATCTGCAGGGCTCGGTGGGTGCCGTCGCCCAGGCTTCATCCCTGGCCAAACGCGCAAATGGTTCCGTTACCGCGTTGGCCTCGGCGAGCGAGGGCATCAATGTGGCGGTCGCCGAGATTGCCGCGATTGCCGCTCAGACCAATCTCCTGGCCTTGAATGCTGCCATCGAGGCGGCGTCGGCGGGAGCCGCCGGCCGGGGTTTCGCGGTCGTCGCACAAGAAGTCAAGCTTCTGGCGAAGAAGACCTCCGAGGCCACGGTCATCATCTCCAAGAAAGTCATGGACATCCAGAAGGCGGCGACGGCGACCAGTACCGAGGTCGCCGAGGTTGTCACCTCCATGGATCAATTGGAAAATAATCATCATTCGATCGCGGCCGCAGTCGAAGAGCAGGCCCAGGCAACCGCGATCATGAGCGATGATCTCCGTCGCGTCACCATCGAGGGCCAGGGGATCTCCGCAGCGATGTCGCAGACGAATTCAGCGGCGGCGGTGGCTAATCAGGCCGTTACGAGCGTCCAGCAATCCGCCGATGATCTGCGTCGAGCGGCCGAGGCCCTGACCCACACCGTGGCGGACAAGAGGCTGCCAGGCGAGGATGCGTCGGCGACACCCATGTGAACGGTTTTATCGCGGCAGCTTGTGCACGGGACAGCGGTCGCAGCCGCAAGCGCCCTTCTGCGAGCGGCGCAGAATGCTACGCACGGCGATGAACGCGGCGGCGGCAACGATGACCAGGGCGATGATGGTCTGCATAGCGAATACCTAAAAAGTTAGAAGAACACCAGGGCTGCATGATAGGCGGCGAAGGCGCAGATCCAGGCCATGACATTCATGCCCACCAGCTGGGCGATGGGCCAGGACCAGCCGCCGGTTTCGCGGCGGACGACGGCGGTGGTGCTCATGCACTGCATGGCGAGGACGAACCACACCAGCATCGAGATGGCCACGGCGGTGGTCCACACCGGTGAGCCATCGGCACGCCGGTCGGCCTTCATCGCCGACTGCAGGTCGCTGGTTTCATCGCCGGGATCGCCAACGCTGTAGACGATGCCGAGGGTGCTGACGAAGACCTCGCGGGCGGCAAAGGCTGCCACCAGGCCGATGCCCATCTTCCAGTCGTAGCCGAGGGGCGCGAGCACCGGCTCCAGACCATGGCCGAGCCGGCCGGCAAGGCTGTGGTCAAGGGCGTCGGCAGCCAGCCGACGGTCGAGGGCGAGTTGCCGCTGGACCTCGGCCTCGCTGCCGACCTCGGGCGCGGTGTAGCTGGCGGCAAAGGCCTGGGTGCTGGCAGCCACGGCCTTTGCCGAGGGTTTGGGATAGGTGGTGATGCCCCAGATGAGGATCGAGAGGATGAAGATCGTCGTCCCGGCCTTGGTCAGGAAGGCCGAGGTGTTCTGCCACACTTGATTGAGGACATGCAGCGGTTGCGGAGCTTTGTAGCTTGGCAGTTCGAGGATGAAGGGCGTCGAGGCCAGCGAGCCGCGGATGCGCGTAGCTGTCCAGGCGACGGCCACTGCGCCGAGAATGCCCAGCAGGTACAGCGCGAGCATGATCAGGCCCTGCTGCCAGCCCGCGAGGTGGCCGAAGAAAGCCGCGATCAGCAGCGCGTACACTGGCAGACGGGCGCTGCAGGACATGAATGGTGCGACCAGGATGGTCATCAGGCGCTCGCGGCGGCTGTTAATAGTGCGCGCGGCCATGATTCCCGGAATCGCGCAGGCGAAACTCGAGAGCAGGGGGATGAAGCTCTTGCCGTGCAGGCCGACGCGACACAGGACGCGGTCCATGAGGAAGGCGGCGCGGGCCAGATAACCGGAATCCTCGAGCAGGGCGAGGAACAGGAAGAGCAGGGCGATCTGCGGCACGAAGACCACTACGCCACCGACGCCGGCGAAGACGCCGTCATTGATCAGGCTCTTGAGATCGCCCTCGGCCAGGCCCTGGGTCAGCCACGTGCCGAGGGCCTGGACGCCATCCTGGCAGGCCGACATCAGGGGCCCGGCGAAGGTGAACAGGCTCATGAACAGAGTGGCCATGATCACGGCGAAGAACACCAGACCGAAGCCGCGATGCAGCAGCACCCGGTCGACGCGTTCGGTGAGGTGGCTGGTCACCGCTTCATGGCGGACGCAGCTGGTCATCACCGCATCGATCCAGGCATAGCGGTTGGCGACTTCGACCAGCAGTGGATCAGTGCTGTCAGCGTGCCTGGCGCGCGCGGTAGTCAGGGCGTGGGGCACTTCGCCCTGGGTCGCTGCCGTCAGTTCGCTGCGCAATTCCTTGATGCCGACATGGCGGTGGCCGATGATCGGCACCACCGGCACGCCGAGGGCGGCGCGCATCGCCGGCAGGTCGATGACCACACCGCGACGGGCGGCAATGTCACTCATGGTCAAGGCGATGACCACCGGCTTGCCGAGTTCGAGGACCTGGCTGACCAGGAACAGTCCGCGGGCCAGGGTGCTGGCATCGACAACCATGAGGATGACCTGCGGCGCCGGGCAGTCTGGACGCGCGCCGTGCACGACATCGCGGGTGACCTGCTCATCGGGGCTGGTCGCGACGAGGCTATAGGTCCCGGGCAGGTCGAGGACCTCTGCCGCCCGCCCATCAGGCAAGG
>JBILBP010000247.1:0-4350 GCA_044353645.1 Planctomycetota bacterium
CCGCCGCCGTCAGCGACCAGGACGAAGAGACCAGCGAAGCCGAGGCCAAGCTCCTGCACGAGCAGAAGCGTTGCTCCATCTGCCATACGGCGATGGACGCGTACCTCGTCGACAAGACGCGCAAGATTCACATTTGCGGCAACAACCCCGACTGCGCCGGAGTGACCATCGAAGCAGGCAGCTTCCAGCTCAAGGGCTACGAAGGTCCGTCGATCCCGTGCGACAAGTGCGGCAAGCCGATGCAGTTGAAGCTCGGCCGTTTCGGCAAGTATTTCGGCTGCACCGGCTACCCCGAGTGCGGTAACACGCGCAAGTTGCTGCGCAGCGGCGAGGCCGCGCCGCCGAAGTGCCCGCCGGTGGCGATGCCCGAGCTGCCGTGCACCAAGGGCCCCGGTCACTTCGTCTTGCGTGACGGGGCGGCGGGCTTGTTCCTGGCCGCGAGCACCTATCCGAAAGTTCGCGAGACGCGCAATCCGCTGGTCGAGGATCTCGTGCGTCATGCCAGCGAGCTCGATCCCAAGTACGCCTTCCTCGCCACCGCGCCGGTGGTCGATAGCAAGGGCCGCAAGGCGATCATCCGCTTCGATCGCAAGGCCAAGGAGCAGTACGTGTCCTCAGAGGACGCCAAGGGCGAACCCAGCGGCTGGTCAGCGCGCTTCGATGGCCGCCAGTGGGTCGCCAAGCAAGAGAACAAGCAGGAGAAATAACATGGCCGTCGCCTTCACCACCACCTATCTCGGCGACCTGCGCACGGCGATCACCCATGAGCCCTCGGGTACGGTCATCGAGACCGATGCGCCGGTAGACAACCATGGCCGCGGCGAGCGCTTTTCACCCACCGATCTCGTCGCCGCCTCCTTAGGCTCGTGCATGCTGACGATCATGGGCATCGTCGCTAAACGCGAGGGCCTCGATCTCAGCGGCACCAAGGTGCAGGTCGAGAAGCACATGACCAGCACGCCGCCGCGACGCCTCGCCGAGATCGTCGTCGCCTTCGTCCTCCCCGCCGGTATCGCTAGCGATCAGCGGCAAAAGCTCGAGCGCGCCGCGCACACCTGCCCGGTGAGTCTGAGCTTGCATCCCGAGATCAAGCAGACCGTAACCTTTTCCTGGGGCTGAGCAGAACCCGCGCATGGATGCCGATCCCCAACTCGAAGCCGATGCCCTGCTGCGTGCCCATGAGGGCAAGCTCGGGCCGTGCCTGTCGACCACCGCGGCGCAGTTCGCGGTGCTCCATGGACGCTCGCAACTGCTGCTGACTCTGTGCACCCTGACCTTGACCATCACCGGTTTCTCCGGGCCCAAGATCATCGCCTCCGGCGAGCTTTCGCGCTGGGCGCTGGTGATCGGCATCACCCTGGTGTTGGTCGGCCTGGTCATGCTGCTGCTTTCCAGCCTGGTGGTCCATTTCGCGACGCAGTTCTTGGTCAACGACGAGCCCCGTATTGGCTTGTCCAAGTTGATCCTCTACCGCAATCGCAAGATGCGCTGGTATCGCTGGCAGCTCGCCTGCATCGTCTTCGGCTTGACCGGCTATGTCGTCGCGGTCATCCATTTTCTGCTCGTCGGATCAGGTTAGCGCCCCAGCGGGTAAGCAACCAGCGGGCAACGAACCAGTGGCAACGAATAAGTTGCGCCCTTCCAGGCTGGCCCATCCTCTCGCACACAATGCGTCCCATGCACCAGATCGAGATCAAAGTCGGCCTGCTGGTCCTTGCCGGCCTAGCGGCGGCGGTCTCGATGGTGATGTTCGCCGACAAGCTGCGCATCGAACACACGTATACAATCACCGCCTATCTCAAAGATGCCGGCGGCCTGCGCTTCGAATCGCCGGTGACCCTCAGCGGCATCGCCATCGGCAAGGTTAAGGCGATCGAGTTCGTCACTCCCGGACAGCAGGCCCCGGGCCAAGTGCGGGCGCTGGTGACCATCTCGCAGGGCGTGGTCCTGCCCGCCGACGTCGAGGCCCGACTGGCGACCAGTGGGCTGTTCGGCGACAGCTCGCTGGCACTCTCCGCTCCGCTGCAGCGCCAGGCCGCACCCCTGCCCCTGCCCACCGATGGCAGTGCCGTGCTGGTGGTCAAGGCCGGGATCGTCGATCAGGCCATGGATAAGGCTGGCGGGATCCTCAACGCCGTCGATGACTTGCTCGATCCGACCATGCGCGCCGATGCCAAGCGCTTGGTGCATCAGGCTGCGGATCTCGCCGAGCATACCGCGGTAGTCGCCGCCACGCTCGCTGCCCAGCAATCCCGCATCACCGCCATCCTCAGCAACCTCGAAGTTCTTTCGGTGGAACTCACGACCACCACGCGAACCATCAACCAGCGTCTCGATCCGCTGCTAGCGAAGGTCGATGGCAGCCTTACCCAGGCCGATGCCCTGCTCGCCGCCGGGGCCACGACCATGGCCCGCGCCGATAGTGTCCTCACCCACGTCGATGCCCTGCTGGTGACCAATGCCCAACCCCTGGCCGAGGCCTTGGGCGGAGTCGGTAAGATCACCCAGCGGCTCGAGAGCATCCTCAATGCCCTCGATAGCGGCCAGGGCGTGTTGGGGCAGTTGCTGATCAACCGTGATCTCGCCCAGGACCTCCATCACATCACCGTCGATGTCGAAGCCGTCGCGCGCCTGATCGCCGACAAGCCCTCGCGCCTGGTCTTCAGCGATAGCGCCAGCGACCAGGCCAAGGAACGCTATCGTCGTGATAGCGAAAAGATGCGCCGCAATCTCGGCGAAGGTTTCGGCCAGCCGGTGGCCCCGGTACCCGCCCCATCACCGGAGAAGTGAACCACTGCCGGCGCTCAACTGCTTGCAGACGACGTTTGACGTCGCCAGTCCGACGAGGAGGGTGACCATATGGAGCATGCCACCCACCATGAGCGGATTCTCAGCCAGCTGACGCAGTCGCTACGCCGGGTGTACCAGGGTTCGCCGCAGCCCATCGAGCTGCTGATCACCGCCTGGCTGGCGCGCGGACATGTGCTCATCGAGGACATTCCCGGCGTCGGCAAGACGACCCTGGCGCGGGCCTTCGCCGCCGCCATCGGCGGAAGCTTCAAGCGCGTGCAATGCACCCCCGATCTGATGCCCGCGGACATCACTGGCGTGAGCGTCTATGATGAGCGCGAGCGCCAGTTCATCTTCCATCCCGGGCCGGTGTTCGCCGATGTGCTCCTCGCCGATGAATTGAATCGTACGCCGCCGCGCACCCAGGCGGCGCTGCTCGAAGCCCTCGGCGAAGGTACCGTCACCGTCGATGGCGAGCCGCGGCGCTTGAGCACCGGCTTCTTCGGCATCGCCACCCAGAATCCGCTCGATCACGCCGGCACCTATGCGCTGCCCGACAGCCAGCGCGACCGCTTTCTGATGTGCTTCCGCCTCGGCTATCCGGACGCCGACGCCGAGTTCGCGGTCCTCGCCCGCGACGGCGCCGAAGCCGCGCTGGCGCAGGTCATGCCGCTGATCGATGCGACCCTCGCCCAGCAGTTGCGGGCGGCGGTGCAGGTCGTGCGCCTCGAGGAGAGCGTCCGCCGCTACCTCCTCGAGGTGATCCGCGCCACGCGCTCGGCGAAGGGCCTGCTGCAGGGCGCGAGCACCCGCGCGGCCCTCGGCCTGCAGCGCGCGGCGCAGGCGCGGGCGCTGCTCAGCGGACGGGACTTCGTGATCCCCGATGACATCCAGGCGCTGGCCGTGCCGTGCCTGGCGCATCGCCTGACGGCGCGTGCCGGCACGGTCTGCGAGACCGCCATCCAGGCTCTGCTCGACACTCTGCCGGTGCCGCGCTAAGTCGGCCATGCGCACGGCCATCACTCCCGTCGGGTGGCTGGTGCTGGGGGAAGCTGTGCTCCTGCTCACCAGCCGCTGGTGGTCGGTGCGGGCGATTCCCGAGCCCGCGACCATGGCCCTGGGGGTCGGCCTGCTGGCGGTGGTCGTGGTCTCGTGGTGGATGGCCCCGCGCCGGGCTCTCGCCGGGGGCGCCGAATGGCTGGTGGCTCCGCGCGTGCCGCTCGGCGAGGAGATCACCGTCGGTGCGCGCCTGACCATCCAGGGCCATCTGCCGCCGTGCACCATCAGCGCCTTTAATCCCCTGAGCCGCCGCCGTGAAGACGTGCTGCGTCTACGCGCCCTCACCGCCGGCAGCGTGCGCCCGACGTGGACGGCCCGCTTCACCCGCCGTGGCCTCTGCCGCCTGCCGCCGCTGCAACTTCGCTGCACCCAGCCCTTCGGCATCATCGCCGTCGAGCGCCCGCTGGGCGCAGGCTGCGAGGTCGTGGTCCTGCCGGTCGTGGGCCAGCTGCGTCGGCCCTTGCGCGAGCGTCTCGAGAGCTGGTCGGCGGAGATGCGGCC
>JBILBP010000248.1:0-4345 GCA_044353645.1 Planctomycetota bacterium
AGCTCGGAGTTCCCGTCATCAGGGCCTCCAGAGGGACTTGCACCCTCCACGTCACTTCCCGGGTCGCTTTCGCTCACCGGTTGAAAGCGCCCGTCACGGCGCTTCGCGCCATGCCTGGCGCACCAAATAAAAAAACCAGGCCGTACGGCCTGGTTTTTTTGCTGACCCTCGCTGCCGAGGGACCAGTGATCAACGAGCGAAGTACTCGATGACCTTCTGCATTTCGATCGGGAACGGGACCTGTTCCGGACCTGGCAGAGCTTCAATGGTGACCTGCAGGGCATCCATGTCGACCTTGATGCCCGAAGGACGCTCAAGGATGGGGGCGTTAACGGTGACGCGGATGTCTTCGCGGTTGCGCGCTTTTTCACGCAGCTGGAAGGACTGACCGGTCTTCACCAGCTGACCAGGGCTCTTCGCGCGGTGGCCACCGAGGTTGATGTGACCGTGGCCGATGAGCTGGCGCGCGGCCGGGATGGTGCGGGTCAGGCCAGCGCGCCAGACGAGGTTGTCGAGACGGGCTTCGAGCAAGGAGAGCATGTTGCGGCCGGTGTCACCGGGCATCGAGTAGGCCTTGGCGAAAACCAGGCGCAGACCGCGCTCGGTGAGGCCGTAGTGGAAGCGTAGCTTCTGCTTTTCGCGCAGACGAACGCCATACTCGCTGACCTTGAAGGTCTTGCGCTGCGACGCAGCGTAGCCGGGAGGATTGGGGCGACGGGCGAGCGTGCGCGTGGTCAGACCAGGGATTTCCTGACCGAGACGACGGACGATGCGGAGTTTGGGACCGGTATAACGAGCCATGGATGTCCTTGCGGGAGTGGCTGGTGCTGCCTGCCTGGGAAGTAACCGTACTGACGTGGACGGAACCAGGGGTGGGCGGAAGGGAGAAATACACTATGAATACCACCTCGATCCGCAAGCAGGAGAAACAAACAGGAGCAACAAACAGGAGCAACAAGCAGAAGAAACAAGCAAGAAGAGAGCAACACTGCAGATGACACGATAAGACAAAAGCCCCCGGTTGCACCTCCACGCACCGCTGTAGATCTCTGCGAACCCTGATTCGAGCTCACCGTCACCTCTAAAAGGTATCGGATTATCCATGTCATTGATTAGTAAATGTGCACTAATATTTCTCCTTCTCGCCTGGGCACCGATGGCAGTGGTTCATGCCGCAGATATCGTTGAGACTCCCCCTGCCGACGAAAAGTCAGCCGAAAGCTCAGCAGAAAGCTCAGCAGAAAGCTCAGCCGGTGTCCGCGCGCTTGCCGAAGGCCGCTCCGAAGCTGGCCGCAAAGCCTTGCAGACCTATCGCAAGGACCAAGCCGCTAATCCCAATTCCGTTGTAGATGCAGCCATCGCCTTCACCGCGGCCCATAAGCTCTTCCAGCAATTGAATGACACCGATGCCGTTTCCGAGATGCAGGCCAATATCTTCTGGTGCAAAAAACAGATGAACCTGGATGCGGTCAAGCTGTACCTCAGTGAAAAGGGGGAAGCTGCAGTATTAGCTCAGATGAACGAAGTCGCGGATAAAAAGGTCGAGGTCAGCGAAGGCATAGCTTACCTCGAGCGCGCGAAAAAATTCGCTGCTGACCATGCCGCCGACCTCAACAGTATTTCGATCCGCTATTTCGAGGTTGCCGAGCGCTTTGTGGGGACCCCGATCGGCCTCGAAGCCCAGAAGCTTTCTCTCGATGCCCAGAACAAATACATGCAATGGCTCCAGTCTGGGGGCATGGCCCGGCAAACACGATTCACCACCCCCACAGTGGTGAAGACCGGAGTCCGCGTCGCAATCCCCGATGAAAGATCGCAGAAGATCGTACTCGCCGACCTCAAAAAACTGTATAGCAAGAGTTACAACCAGCGCAGCGATAGCCAAAAGAGCCGCTTTGCGGCAAAGCTGTCCGCCGAAGCTGAAAAGAGCCGTGGCGATGCCATAACCTACTTCACCACCCTCAACGAAGTCTGCCGCCTCGCGCAAGAGGCGGAAGATTACGAGCGTCTGCTCGATACCATCGATCTGCTGGCAGCCTCGTTCAATAGCTATGAAGCCAACGAGCAAAAGAAGACCTGGCTGAAGAAGATGATCGGAAAGCCCACGGCCTCCGCGATCATCACCTTGCTGTCCACTCCCGAAGACCCCGCCGCCAACACCATCGTCGGCAAGTTCTTCTGCCTGCAGCTCGACCGCTGGTCAGAAGGCCTGCCGATGCTGGCGATCTGCAGCGATGCCGACCTCAAGGCGGTCGCCCTGCAGGAACTCGCCAATCCCACGGAAGACACGCAACGGGTCGAAGTCGCCGATGCCTGGTACAACGCCTCCAAAAAAGGCTCATCGAAAGAGAAAAACGCCGAACTCGCGCGCGCGCAGCATTGGTATCAGCAGGCCAAGAGCCTTAGCGGCGTCTTGAAGGAACGGGTCAGTCAGCGCCTCGCCGAGATCGATCGGATCCTTCCCCTGGACCTCGAGCATATCGATTTCGACAATCTGACCCCGACCCAATGGTCCAAACTAAAAGGAGCTGAAACCGTCATCCCGATGCGGGCTGCGCGCACCGGCCCGATCGCGACCCTGAAACCCGATCAGCGTTTCCGCGTCGTGCCCAATCCTGCGGACTCCTGGACCTGCCAATCCTGGTATGGCGAGGTGACCTGTACCTCGGACGGTTCCGTTCCACGTCAAGTCATCGACAACGATACTACCGTCGTCCGCTCCTCCTCCTTCGAATCTCCGCACCCTAATTTCCCCTATGGCGCCTTGCTGGTCCAGGTCGACAAGGCCGAGGCGAAACTCGCCGGAGTCATCAGCGGGCCAGGTAATGTCTGGATCATTCCCAATGCCGGGGCCGGCGACCGCAAAGGCCAGATCCGCGTCAAACTGGTGCCGGTCGACGACGAATAAATGCTGAGGGCGACGCGGCGCATTTTTCTAACACCGTAGACGACATGCCGCCGCCCACCCAGATGCGCAAGCTCCATCCGCCAACCGACCAATTCGAGGGTATGATCGGCCCCGGCCAGCTCAGCGCCTGGATCGCCTCCTCGTGTCCGTTTCTGCTACCGCGCCTGGCGGCCTGCACACCCACGTCGCTCCCGCCACGGGCCTTGGCCACCGCCGAGGATGGTTGGCTGCAGATCCTCGCCGCCGCCCCCAGCCTGATCGGGGCCAAGCCGACCCCCGAGACACGCGAGGATTACCTCGCCCTTTGCCTGGCCGCGCACCATGCCAGCGTCGGTAGCTATGTGCCCACCGACGTCGATTCGAAGATCCGCGGCGATCTCTGGCGCCGGCAAACGGGTGCCGGCCTGCGTCGGCGCTGGCTGCTGGCCACGGCGGCCCGCAGCTGGTCCACCACTGGAGTTTCAGCCCGCGTCGAAACCACCACTCGGGGTCCGGTCAGCGGACATGACGGTGAATGGCTGGGGGTCGCGGCGGGAGCCTTGGGCGCCGCCATGCTTGCGGGCGATAACGATACCGCCGAGGCAGCTGCCGGTTGGATGGATCACGAACTCGCGCGTGAAGCCCAGGCCTACGTCGAAGCCGAAGCCTCCGTGCGCAGCGGCAAGGACGATGCACAGGCGGTCGCCCTGACGCGTCTGGCGTGGATCCTCACGCACAATGCTGGCGATGTCGATCAGGGCCTGAGCCATTGGCCGACCGGGGCCGTGGGCAGGCTCCTCGATGAACATCGCCAGCGCTTCGCCGAACTCGCGCATGACCGAACGCAACGCTACGGCGGCGTCTATCATCGGGCCAAGGCGCTGTATCAGCTGGTAGCCGCCGAAGGTCATCGTCACTACCCCCTGCGGGCGGTGAAGGCCTTGCGCTCGGATGCCAGCCTGCTGCTGCCGCTGGGTCCATGCTTCGAAGCCTGGGGCACATTAGTGGCGCAGGCCGCGACACTCGACGATCAGGCCCGCGCCGACGTCCTCGCGGCGCTCTGCAACGGCATCGCCAAGATCAGCGGTCAAGTCGGCTATCAACGCGCCCTCGTCGGCCTCGCCAGCGCGCCGGGCGGTCTCGCCACGCTCAGCCGCCGACTGCCCGCCGCCGCCGTCGAAGCCCTCGATGATCCGCAGGTGCGCCGGCATCTGACCCTGAGCGCCGCTGATTTCGCGGCGCAACTAGCCAAGCAGGTACGTAGCCACTTGGGCAGGTGAACCGGTACGAGGGTTGACCTCTCCGCAGCGTGTACGAAGACTGCCTCCGCAACCGGGGACTCAGACTGAAATCTACGCTCTCAGAGAGGCGCAAGCCGCGTCGAGAGCAGCAAGCCTGCCGAACGAATCTTTAGGAACGGTCGAAGCTCACTTGCGGATGGGCCGCCAGCTCATTGAG
>JBILBP010000249.1:0-4308 GCA_044353645.1 Planctomycetota bacterium
AGTCGGCTTTGATCTCCCAGGCTTCGCTGTTTTCCCGCCAGAAGGCCTGAAAAGCGGCCATGAGGGCTGGCATATCCAGGCCGCCATCGGCGGTCTGCCAGCGGAAGTCCGGGGCGGGCGTGGCGTTCTGGTAGCCCCAGGAGAGGGTGCGGGCGAGGACTTCGCGGTAGATGGCGTTCGCGATGGCGGGGGAGCCATCCACGATGGCCACTAACCCGAGGTCAAGGCAGAGGCGGAAGCCTTCGCGGTCGACCAGTTCCGGATCACTGGCGCCGATCAGGATGGGTTCGATGACGTCGCGAACGCGGGGGTCCTTCAGGCGCTCGGCCAAGCTATCGATGTGGACGGCGCGGGAGCGGATCAGGGCGTCGCGGGCGGCTTGGAGGTGACTGCCCGTAATGGTGATGCCGAGGGGCAGATTTGATTTATAGATGCACTGGGAGGCCAAGGCATTGACCAGCCAGGGTTGGCCGTTGGTCCATTGGTAGACGAGGTCCACCACCCCTGGGGCAAACAATTGGCCAGTATCGCGGGTGTGTTGGCCATAGAGTTCCTCGATGTCGTCCCGGCTAAGATTGCCGAGGCTGGCGCTGTCCTCTTTGATGTTGAAGGGGCTGCCGGGGTTGACCGACTGGCCATCCTTGGCGCCGACAATGTAGTCTTTGAGATCGCGCATGCCGACCAGGGCGACGGAGACCGGGAAGCGTCCGACACCTCGGGTGGCGAAGCCGCCGCGCAATTGGCGCAGGAAGCTGATCATGGCCTGGCCTTCGAGGACGTCGACTTCGTCGAAGAGGACGACCAGGGGCAGGGGGGCGACCTGGGCGGCCCAGGTGGTGAGCAGGGCCGCTAGGAGGCTGCTGGGCGCCGTTGTGGGCTCGGGCCGGGCGGGCACGGGAACGCCGGCCTTGGCCGCCTGTTCGATGATAGCATCGATGATGGCCGGGATGGCTTGGGCCGCTTCCGGGAAACCCTGGCAGCGTTCGACGGTCACATAGCAGGCAATACAGGTGCCGCTGGTATTGAGTTCCTGCATCCAGGTTTGGAGGAACGTAGTTTTGCCGGTTTGACGGGGAGCGTGCAGGACCCAGTACAATTGATCGCGGACGTAGCGGTCCAACTGGGCATTGATCAGCCGGTTTTTGGGCGGCAGGAAATAATGCATGTCCGGGCGGCAGGGCCCGGTGATGTTGAAATACCGATGCCGTTCAGAGGACATCTGCCAAACCCTTGCGCGTAATCATGAGCCACAGGTACCCCGGCAGGGCTGCTTTCTTAACGAAATTCGGCACCCCGACGATGAGGCCGGCGGCGCGCCTCACGGGTTCGGCGAAGGCCTGAAAGGCCAATTGCCCCGCAAACATTACCAGCGCGAATTCCGCGAGGCTCTCGCCGCCCCGTTCATGGGGCCAACGGGCCCTGAAGAGGATTCCGAAGATAAACGTATAGACGAGTAACATCACCAGCGGGGTAAGAAAACTCCACAACAGGCCGAGGTAGCTTCCTTTGTAACGCCCTTCGATTTCGCGCTTGGTGAATTGGATGATCAGGTCGCGATGCGTCCAAAGATCTTGGACCATATGCAGCGGATTCGCGGGATTTGACGTTTGCCGAGATGCAAGGATGGGCTTGGCCGTCATGAGCGCGATAACTTAGGGTACTGCGAATGGTGTCCAGTCGTAAAAAAGGTGCGAGTTTCGATCATTGAAATCCTAACTCCGTAGCGACGTAGGGCTGGTTTCATGTGGATCTAAAATAATGATCAACGCAGCAAGATTCTTTATGTCCGATAGTTGAATGCCCCCACCCCCGATATCCGCTAAGGATTTCGCCCACCATCCGTAGTCTCCCCAACGAGGTTCCTGCCCATGCGTACGATCGTCCCCGCGTTGATGTCTGTCTGCCTGATGGCGGCTGAGCCCGCCCCTGAAATCCCCGTCACCACGGTTGTGCTGTATTCCAGCGGCGTCGGCTATTTCGAGCATCAGGGCAGCGTCGAGGGCATGGCCCAGACGCAGCTGCGGTTCAAGACCGGGCAGATCAATGATGTCTTGAAGTCCCTGGTGCTGCAGGACCTCGACGGGGGTAGCATCGGCACGGTGGTCTATCCTAGCCAGGATCCGCTCGACAAGACGCTGGCTAGTTTCCAGGTCGATCTACGCGGTAATCCGCCCCTTGCGCAGGTCCTCAGTCAGCTGCGCGGGGCGGCGGTGCAGGTCGGCTGGCAGAGTGAAAAGATTGCCGGCACGATCCTCGGCGTCGAGACGCGCACCCGCGTGCTCGGCGACAAGCAGACAGTGACGATCAGCGTCTTGAATCTGCTCACCGCCAGCGGCCTGCGGCAGCTGCCGCTGGATGAGGTCTCCGCCCTGGCGCTGAGCGATCCCAAGTTGCAGAGCGAGCTGACTAGCGCCCTGGCGGTAGTTGCCCAGGCTCGTGATCAGGACAGCAAGCCGGTAGAGCTGCACTTTGACGGCCAGGGCAAGCGTGGCGTGCGCATCGGCTACGTCGTCGAGACCCCACTGTGGAAGGTCAGCTACCGCCTGGTCATGCCTGAGGTCGGCAAGGATCAGGCCGGCCTGCAGGGTTGGGCGATGGTCGACAATCAGACCGATAGCGATTGGAAGGGCATCAAGCTGTCCTTGGTCAGCGGCCGTCCGCTGTCGTTCATCCAGGATCTCTATCGTCCACGGTATTTGCCGCGTCCGGTGGTCGAAGCCGATGATGAGATCGCGCTCAAGCCCCAGGCTTATGGCGGCGCCATGCCGGTAATGGCAGCGGGCGTGCCCATGGCCGTGAGCGGAGAGCGGTCGGAACGAGCAAAGGGGAGAGCACTGTCCGCGCGCGAAGATGTGGCGATGGATGAGGGGCGGGCCAACTTCGCTCGACCGCTGGATATCGCTGCTTCGGTGCGCTCACGCGCCCAGGGAGAAGAAGTCGGCGCCCTCTTCCAATACCAGGTCGCCGATGTCACCTTGCCGCGTCAGCGCTCGGCGATGCTGCCGATCGTCACCGCCGCCGTGCAGGTCGAGCGCCTGAGCATCTTCAACCCGGCGGTGCACGCGAAGCATCCGCTGGCTGGAGCCCTGGTGACCAACACCACCGCCAACCACTTGCTTGCTGGACCGGTGTCGGTGTTCGACGGCGGAGCTTATGCCGGTGATGCCCAGCTGACGCAATTGCCTCCCGGCGAGCACCGGCTGCTGAGCTTCGCCCTCGACCTGCCGGTGACGGTCGATCCTAAGGTCCAGCGCGAAGAGTCGCGCATCGTCAGCGGGCGCATCGTCGATGGCGTCTTGTGGATGAACCAGGCCCAGGTCGCGATCCAGGAATACAGCTTCAGCGATTCCTCACCGCAGCCGCGCACGGTGCTCGTCGAATATCCGCGGCGCAGTGGATGGACCTTGCAAGATACCCCCGCGCCCTTCGAAAGCACGGACTCCGTGCATCGTTTCAAGGTCGCGGTGCCCGCTGGCGGCAAGCCGGTCTCGTTCACCGTCCGCGAAACCCACGTCGAGCAGCAGAGCATGGTCATCCTCGACATCGATGATGCGACCTTGCTCGGCTATGCCCAGACGGCGGCGATCGCCCCCAAGGTGCGCGCTGCCTTGCAGCAGGCCGCCCAGCTGAAGGCCCAGGTCGTCGAAGCCGAACGCACGCGCGCCGCCAAGCAGGCCGAAGTCCAGGCCATCGTCCAGGATCAGCAGCGCCTGCGCGAGAACATGCGCACCGTGCAGGGCAACCAGACCAGCCCATACTACCAGCGCCTGTTGGCCAAACTCAACGACCAGGAGAGCAAGGTCGAGGCCCTACAGATCGAAGTCGACCGCCTGCAAACCGAAGCCGAGGGCAAGCGCAAGGCCTTGAGCGAGTATCTCAATAAACTCGCGATCGAGTAAGGGGGTCGTCGCTGGCCCCTGGTCTCTGGCCCCTGGCCCCTGGTCTCTGGTCCCTGGCCCCTGGCCTCTGGCCCCTGGCCTCTGGCCTCTGGCCTCTGGCCCCTGGCCTCTGGCCCCTGGCCTCTGGCCTCTGGCCTCTGGCCCCTGGCCCCTGGCCCCTGGCCCCTGGTCCCTGGTACCTGGCCCCTGGTCTCTGGTCCCTGGCCCCTGGCCTCTGGCCCCTGGCCTCTGGCCTCTGGCCCCTGGCCCCTGGTCCCTGGCCCCTGGTCTCTGGTCCCTGGCCCCTGGTCTCTGGTCTCTGGTGCGTCAGGCCAAGCCTGACCGTCCTTATCGAATGAAAGGTTCGATCATGTAAATGCCTATGAACATGTAGCCGACCTGGCGTCATGAGCGGGTAACCGGCATGGCG
>JBILBP010000250.1:0-4307 GCA_044353645.1 Planctomycetota bacterium
TATGCAGATCGACGACTTCCGGCTGGGTGCTTGGGCGTACTAGATAGGGCCTGACGATATGACCGCCATTGGCCACCGTCGCCGCGATCACCGCGCATTGTAGGGGACTGGCAGTGGCGAACTGGCCAATTGACATGCGCCAGGTGTCATTGGGGGTCCAGTGCGGTTCGCGGGGGCGCAGCTGGCCGATCTCGCCGGGTTTGGGTAAAATGCCAGCACGCTGCTGCGGCACATCCAGGGCCACGCGCCGGCCGAGGCCGATCTGGTTGGCGATGTCGACCAGGCGCTCTGCCCCGAGCTTGGCGCCGATGGTGGCGAAGTAGACGTTGGAGGACATCTGGATGGCTTCGATGAGATTGTAGCTGCCCGCCGGCGCATGGTCGCGGAGGATCTTCTGGCCCTTGTAGATGGTCATGTACCCCTGGCAGTACAGCTGGTGCCCGGGATCGATGACGCCATGTTCGAGGCAGGCAAGGGCGGTGAGAATCTTGAACGAGGACCCTGGCGGCTGCTCCGCCACGGAAGCATGATCGATGAGCGGCTCGGACGGATCATCGACGAGCTCGTTGTACTCGCGTTTCCACTGCTCATAGGTGTAGCGCGGATTCGAGGCCAAGGTCAGGAGGCCGCCACTCTGGCAATCGATCAGCACCATGCCGGCGCGGCCTTTGCCGACCGCGTACGCGCGCTCCATGCGCTCGGTGGCCGAACCGAGGACCTGCGCCAGGTCGAGGTAGTGTTCGAGCGAATCCTCGGCGACGGTCTGCACCTCCATGTCGATCTCGGTGTTCAGATCCTGGCCGTCGAGGGCTGGATCGAGGATGGCTTCCTTGATGCCGTCCGGCGTGCGCACGCGCACGCGCGTCCCCGGCATGCCGCGCAGTTGGCTGTCATAGACGGCCTCCAGTCCCCAACGCCCGCTGGCGGGACCATCGCGGTTGCTGGGATCGGGGCCGATGATGCCCAGGGTATGGCACAAGCTCGAACCGAAGGGATAGACGCGACCGTTGCTAGTGGCCACCACCAGGCCCGGCAATTCGGCACCGCCATCATCGTAGCGCGCCAGGAGGTCTTTAGGCGGCTCGCTGTCGCGGCCAGCGAAGCGCACCGCGAGCGAGTGCGGAATATCGCTGAACAGCGGGATCGGATCGCGACGCGTCTGTCCCGTCCACTCGTTGTCGGCGGTGGCGCGGGCCTTGGCCAGCAGGCGATCGACCTCTAGGCGCGTGGTCGGTTGGCCGTGGCGGGTAAGCTCGGCGGTGAGGCCACCGGCGAGGCGATCGAGGCGCGTCGTATCCAGTACCAGCATATGCCGGTGATCGAGCTTCTCGGCCTTGCGCACGCTCAGGGGCTCGCCGTGGGCTTCGACCAGCGCTTGCAGGATCAGCGGATCGAGACCGAGATTCGCTGCCACTCGGCGCAGCAGGCGGGTGTATAAGCCCTCATCGTTGGGGGGGTCGCCCTGCAGCAGCAGGATGCGCTCGCGGGCTCCGGGGACACCGTTGATGTTCACCTGCTGCATCATGGTCCCGCGCGGCAGGCGCGGCGCGATCTGCTCAGCGTTGAGGGCGGCGGCGTAGTACATCGGCGAGGGCGCCTGGGGTGCCGCCGCGCGGCCCTCGGCCAGCGCCCGGCTCACGCGTTCGCGGACTACCAGAACATCGGCATCAGCGGCCCGCGCGAGGGCGTTTTCGGCTTGCAGGCGCTGATCGGCGAGCAGCAGACGGACGCGCATCTCGACGTTCTTCGCCGCGGCTCCGGCAGCATGGCTCGTTGGTAGCGGCAGGCTGATGGTGAAGGCCGGGGCGAAGGGATCGAGGAGATCGGCGGCACGTTCGCCGGCACCCAATGCGAAATCGCGATCGAGGGCAGCGGCGGCGGTGGCGAACACCGCTTCGCTGAGGATCTGCGCCTCGAGATTCCAGCGCAGCCGGATCTCGCGCTCGAGGGCGGCGAGGGGGTCTTCGCCGAGCAGATCGCCCTCAGCGAGTTGCGCCACCTCACCCGCTGACTCACCGGCCTCCTCATCGCTGCGGTAGGGACTGAGGGCATCCTTGGGCAGGATCAGGATCCCCAGCTGAGCGTCCGCCCGGCGTGGCCCGCTGCGCAGCGCCACTCCGGGAAAGTCCATGAACTCCTTGATCACCAGGTCGCGCAGGCTGGCCCCGGGGGGAAGGCGGATGCGGCCGGCGAGATCGACCAGCAGCTCGCCGAGGCGCCGTTCATCGAAGCGCCAGAAAGTATAGGACCGGCGCATGCGATTGGGGACTTCGAGATCATTGAAGACCACCGCCGCGTCGTAGACCAGACGGGTATCGGCAATGGGCGTGCCATTGCGATCGAGGATCCGGCCGCGGCGCGGCTGGACGACCTCTGTGACCACCCGCGATTGATCGACGAGCTGCGCATAATGCTCGCCGTTCACCACCTGCAGCTGCACGAGACGGGAGACGAAGACCAGCGCCAGGCCGGTGATCACCAGCCCGAGGACCACCACCCGGGAATGCACAGCGGGATTCTCAGTTACCATGGTGACAGGGTATCCGCCCATGGCCCGACGACAGGGGCAGCCGTGCGGATCCTCGATCGGCTCCCTTTAGCCGGAAAGCAGCTAGGCGGAAAGCAGCTTTCAGCCGGGCAGCAAGGTCACTGGATCGCCGGCCGTTACCGTGCCGATCCGCAGCACCCGTGCGCCCACCCGTGAGCGGCAAGGATTCTGCCCATGGGCGAAGACGCTGAAGTTCCTTCCTTGGAAATTTCCTGCGATTTTTCCGCATGGTTCCAGCCAGGTGGTCAGTTCCAGTTCAACCGCCGTCGCCGGATCGCTGCCGATGCGCAGGCGCGCTCCGGGGATCAGTTCATCGGCGCGGAAGCCATCGATGGTGAGGTTTTCGCCGGTGCTTCCCGGCACCAGAGTGTGGCCCTGCTGCTGCAGTTCGCGGATCACCGCCAGCGCCAGGATCGAGACCGCACGGTCTGGGCCGCCATGCCATTTACGATCCTTCTGTCGGTCGCCGGTGACCCCGCCAACGGTGATGGCCGCGAAGGCTACGGGCAATTTAGGCACGCCGCCGTTCGAGACGTTGATCGAAACCAGGGTACCCACCATGTACTGATGGTCTCTTCCGGCTCGCTAGCGGAAGGAAGATCGCGGAATACCTGCTAAGATCGTAATTTAATCACTAAAAACCCAGGCGTGCAGCCTGGACAGGGAGGGTAAGCCGAGGAAAATGGTGGCCATGATGGTGCTGCATGCCGACCTTCATCGGTGATGTCCATGGCTGGTGCGAACGCCTCGATTCAGTCATTGCCCAGACTGACGATGAACTCGTCCTGCTCGGTGATCTGATCGATCGCGGGCCGCAGGTCCCCGAGGTCTTGGATCGGGTCCACGATCTGTGCGATGCTGGGCGGGCGCGCTGCATCCTGGGCAACCACGAATGGATGCTCACCCGGGTACTCGGCCGCGGGGACGCTGAGCCGAACCACGATGCCTTTGCGGCGTGGGTCGGAGGTTGGGGGGGAGCCGCAGTCATAGCGGCTTATCGCGCGCGCACCCCTGGTGAGCTGAAGCGCCGTCTTGGTCGTCACTGGCCGTGGTTGGGAGAACTGCCCTGGGTGCTCGAGGGTGCCGTCGGTGAACGGCGGTGGACGGCGGTGCACGCGGGATTCGATCCGCAGCGACCGTTCGTCGAACAGCTCGACGAGGTCCGTGCCGGTTGGAACGGTCCGTGGCGTGATCAGGGAGATTCCCGGCCGCCAGCCCTTTTCAGCAAGGCCTGGCTCGGTACCCATCCCCAGGATATGCCCCGTCACATGTGCCTGATCAGTGGCCATATCCCGATCAGGGAGCCCCTCATCACGCCCCAGCGGATCGCCTGCGATACCACTGGCGGCATGCCGCAGCGTCGTTTAACTGGCGTCCTCTGGCCCGCCGGAACAAGTGTGCGTTCTGCTCCTGAACCGTCCAGTCTGGTCGGGTGATCACACCGGCAAAGTGATCACCCGGACCCGTCCGCCATGGGCGATGGTATACTGTCCGGGTGCCAGCCGCAGCGGTTCGCCATCGACCTGGATCAGCAGCGCCTGGTTCAGGGAGAAACGAACTATGTTGTCGCGCATGAAGCAGTGCGGCGGGCGCAGGCCGCACACCGCCAAGCCGAGGGCGCTGCCGCCGCCGAGGGCGAAACCGTCGATCCAGCCGTCGTCAGCGCGGATATCAGCCCCTAGCCGACTGCCCCCGGCATAGCTGGGGATGTTGGCGAAGATCACCGCCCGCGTCCAGGGCGGAAGAGGGAGTCCACCGA